>CP058705.1:4300000-4352448 GCA_013414705.1 Defluviicoccus sp. | reverse complement strand
CCCGACATCGACAGCACACCCGGCTGGCCGCTGGCCTTGATCGCGGCAATTGCCGCACGGATGTTCGCATTGTCGGCGCTGCTGGCGGTGCCGTTCAGCGGGATGATCTTGTCGGGGAAGGTAATGGCCACCAAGGCCGCCCGCTCGGCGCCGGTCATCATCACCTTGCCGCCGGCATCGCTGATCTGATCGGCCGCATAGTCGCCCGCCTGGGCAGTGATCGCGCCGGTGCGCCCGAACACCGCGGTGATCGCACCACCACCTCCGGCGCCGCCCGGCTGCAGCCACACCGCGGCACCCGGACTCGGATCGGCGCAGAAGAACACGTGCCCGGCAGCGACGTTGATCCACATCGCGCCGGCGACATAGCCGGCGGCGGCATCGTCGCCGGTGCTCGGATCACGGGTGGCGCCGTAATTTTCGACGATCTTCCAGGCCGTGTTCGCCGCGTCGCGCCGGCAGAGCCGTTTGGCGGCATCGTTGCGCCAGCGCATGAACGGATACGTCGGCGACGGTGCGCTCGATCCCTCGTGCTCGGTCGCCAGCGCCTGATCGGAGAGGTTGAGGTCTTCGCGCACCTGCTGGCCGCTGCCGGTCGGCACCGCGGCGAAGACGGCGGATTGCGTCATACCGGCGGTACCTCACAGCTTGATCATGACGTTGCAGTAGGCGGTCGGCTGGATGTTCGGGTGTGCCTCGCCGCCGCCGGCCGAGCCGGTGGACCCGGCAATGGTGTGGGTGTGGGCACCGCCGGAGCCGGTGTTGCCACCGCCGTTGGCCACGCTGTAGAAGCCGTCGTTGGGACTGATGGCCGGACCGGCGGTTGCCGCGGCATGGGTGTGCGCACCCGCCGATGCCGCTGCCAGCGTGCCGGCACCATGCGTGTGTGGCGGAAGATGATTGGCACTGAGCAACACGGTCTCGGTGCCGCCGTGGGCACCGAGCAGCACGTTCGACAGGCCGGCACCCCAGCCAGCGGCGGCGATCGCCCGGCCGAGCACCTTCGGCAGCGCAATGTGGCGATGCGCCGCCCAGTCGGTCGCAGCCGACACCCCGCGCCCCGACGGTGTGGAACCACCCGAGCCATAGAGCGTGCACCAGGTGTCGCTGACGCTGCTCCACAGCAGGGTGAATAGCGCTTCGGCATCGGCGTGGGCGCGGGTCGTCGCACCGGAGACGGCATCGCCGATCGTGCCGTCGTTCATCATCACCCAGCCGCTGTCGGCGGTGGTCTTGAACGTCAGCTTGACGTCGCCGGTGGTGAACGATGTCTGCGGAAGGTCCACCGCGGTCCATTTGAACGGCGGGCCGATCTGGCCGATCACCGTCCAGCTGGTGTTGGTCGGATCGCGCAGCCTGACTGCACCGGTGCCGCTGTCGAACCACACCATGTTGGCGTAGGTCACCGCCGGCTCGCCAGCACCGGAATGCTGAGTTGTCACCGCCTGGAAGCCGACGTTGACGCGCGCACGGTAGAGTGCGGCCAGCTGGTTGGCGATGCCGCCGAGATCGGACGCCTGGGTCACGGCGCGGCCTCCTGGCGTTTCGGCGTGTTCCGGCGAAAAGCGGCAATCGCCCGCTTCGTCCGTTTCGGCAGCGTGACCCCAGCGCGTCTTCGAGCAGTTCGATCGCCTCGATGATGCCTTCGATCAGTTCGCCGGTGTCCCGCTCGGCGGCATCGAGCGGCTCGGCACTCAGCGGTATGAAGTGGCCGCGCGTATAATCGAAACGGTAGGCACGCAGCCGGTTCGCCATGTCGTGCTCGGGCGGCAGGGCGACCGTCCGCGCCCGCGGATCGGTGCGGTGCTGTTCCACAGGAACGGTGTCGATTGCGACCAGCAGCAGGCTCGTCGAGACGAGCGATGTCCGGCATCGGTGCTTCTCCGGGGTGAGACTGGATCAGACGATTTGTTCGGCGGTGACCCGCAGCTCGGTCAGCCGCAGATTGAACGCCGCATCGGCGGAGGAAAGCCGGCACTCGATCTCGCCGATGGCGCGGGCCTCGATCTCGGCGCTGTCGATGCGCATGAACGCACTCCAGGCGGGCGAGACGGCCGGGTCGTCGTCGGTCAGCCTGCGTAGACGGCGGCATCAACCGATGCCCCCGACGTGCCGTCGATGTCCGGCCAGCCGTCGATCGCAGCGACGCGGTCATCCCAATAGTCATGCTGGTTGAACGCCTCGAGCAGAACCCGGCTGGTGATCCGCGCCCGGGTGACCGCGCCGAGATCGATGCCGGCGGCGAACCGGTAGAGGCCGGATGCGGCGACGCCGCCGGGCGCATCCCAGCTGTCGAGGCTGTCGACATCCTCGACCGCATCGAAGGTCGAGTCGTCGAGCAGCAGTGCGCCGTCGGATACGACGCAGTTGGTTTTCATGCCGGTGAACAGCGGATCTTCCTGCACGTTGCCGAGCGGCGTGAACGCCAGCACGCTGGCTTGTTTCGTCGAGACAGAGACGGCATGTTCACTGGGGCGGCCATCGGCGTCGTACGCCCGGCCGAAGTAGGTGCCGGGTTTCAGCGGTGCGTAAACGTGTGTCTGATCGCCGGCGACGGTGCGCGCCAGCGACGTGGTGTTCGGCCAGGTGGCGGCGTTAATGTCCGGGGTGTGGCGGAACTCGATCCAGCCGCCGATGCGCACGTCGACGTCTTGCGGCAGGTCCCAGCGCAGCAGCGCCTGGCCGCCGACGACGGCGATCGACAGGTTGTGCAGCGCGGCCGGCGGTGTCGTCCGGCCGATGACGACGCAGCTGTTGATCGCGGTGACCGGCGAGGAGAAGACGTCGGGATGCGTGTACTGCAGGCGGAAGTCGTAGGTCTCGCCGGACGTGACGCCCGTGATCGCATAGCTGCTGGCGCCCTCCTTCTGCACCGTGGCGTTCTGCCAGCCGCCGAAGGTGCCGGCCAGCCGGTAGATGACGGCAAGATCGGCGTTCTCGACGTCGATTGGCCGCAATTGAATAGCACCCGGTCCATCAGCGTGCGTGACGGTGTGACGAGCATCANNCACGCTCGTCGGACGCAATCGCCAGCACATCCGAGCGGGAAGCGCGCGCGGCCGGGTGACCACCGGATCGTACGGCGGGATCGGACCCTGTTCGGCGGTGTGGATGCCGGGGGCTTCGGCGATCAGCGTCAGCCTGGCGGTGAGGTCCGCCTGCGGCTCGATGTCGCGCACCAGTACCCGCAGCGTTTCACGGTCGTATTCGCCGAACGCGACGAGGTCACCGACCGCAGGCCCGTCAGCAGCGAGCGGGGGTGCGGCGAAGAACAGCCGCGGCGACATCCCGTCGACGGTGCGCAGCGGGTAGAGATCGACGCGCATCACGCCCGAGACGACACGCCGGCACCGCAGCCCGTAGCTCTTGCCGTGCTGCATCGTCACCGTCTCGTCGAGAGTGACGTCGGTGACGGTCGTTCCGTCTTCGGTCCTCGCTTTCACCCGGCCGGCGGCCAGACCGACGGCAATGACGTCGTGCTGCAGGGCGACCAGGTCGCCGCGCTCGCAGGCCAGGTGCTCGAAGTCGGTGGTGATGTGGTGGATCTCCCGGCGCAGCCGCTGCTGCGCCAGATGGAAACGGCCCTCCTTCCACGCCTGCGCCCGGTCGATGATNCCGGGCCACTCCACCTTGTCGATGCGGGTCGCGGTTGCCGCCGTATACCCATCGTCGTAGACNACCTCGTCGGCCCGCCATTGCTGCGCCGCATCGACGTAGCCGATCCGGTACGCATGCGGCGTTGCCGCGTGCGTCATCTCGGCGTCGTAGTTCCAGCTGTTGCGCGGCGTGAACAGCCGCACCGGCGCGCTCTTGGGCTCGTCGATGATCACCGAGAACAGATCGCGCAGCGTCGGCATCGCCCGGCCGACCCGGCCGATCTTGACCAGCACGTCGTACAGTGAGCCCTTCGCCTCGATGACGCCGTTGAAGTCCCGGTTTGCCGGCCGGGTGACGCCATCCCAATATTCCAGCCTAGCAAGATCGATCTGCGCATCGGTGGCCGGACGCTCGCGCAGCGGATGCAGGATGTGGCGGAACAGCGCGGCGGGACGACGTCGGCCGCCANNCAGCCAGGTGGCGCTGTGCTGGTCCCAGTCCCGGGCGATGGTCTGGGCGACGCAGCTGAAGCTGTCGAGCACGCCCTGCAGCTGCTCGGACGAGCGGATGCGCATTGCGAGCATCGCCACGCCCGGAATCGGCACCGGGTTGCCGCGGGTCAGCGTGCGCAGTGCGAACCAGCTGAAGTTGCCGAAGTTGCGTTCCTCATCGGCGTTGCCGCTGAGGCGGGTGACCCGCACGTCCCAGTCATTGGTGTCGTTCGCCACACCAAATTCAGTGGTTGTCCAGCGATGCCCCCAGTAAAGCGGCGTTGTCTGCCGACCGGTGATGGTCTTGATCAGCACCGTCGACCAGGCATTGGCGCCAGCCGGCGACTGCTCGATCTTCACCGTGACGCCGGCGTCCTTCTTCTTGCC
This sequence comes from Defluviicoccus sp., assembly GCA_013414705.1. Classification (GTDB taxonomy): domain Bacteria; phylum Pseudomonadota; class Alphaproteobacteria; order Rhodospirillales; family Defluviicoccaceae; genus Defluviicoccus. Next base: position 4,347,973 of record CP058705.1, on the reverse strand, counting down.
GGCGGGCACGTTCTCGATATGGCAGATGCCGCGCTCGAAGATCAGCTCGATCGCCAGTTCGTCGGCGTTGATCCGGCTGCTGCGGACCTGCGGCGTGCCGTAGCGGACAGCAACGTTCAGCGGGTCGTCGTAGACGTCATCGGGAAACAGGCTGAACGGGACGTTCTGGTTGCGATCCCAGGCTGCCGCCCGGGCAGGATCATCGAGGCCGTTGAAGGTGATCGTATCGCCGACCGTGTAGGCGGTGCCGTCGATGCTGCCGGCACTGACGCAGGTATAGGTGTCGCCGAACGACGGGTTGCCGGGGAAGCTGCCGGATCCGGCTTCGAATGTGCCGGCATCGGGCAGCTGCCAGTAGCCGCGGTGGAACTCCCACGCGACGTCCTGGAAGTTGGACAGCGGCGTCTCACCGATCTTCAACTCGCTGATCGTCACCGGTCCGTGCGACAGCGCGAACAGCGCCCGCCAGTAGATCTCGCCGCCGACGACCTCGCGATACGGCAGCGCCGCGTAGGGCGGCGTCAGCCGGAAGCGGCCGAGCAGGAACGGCACCTTGCTCCACTGCCGCGCCTCGTTGCGCTGCGCGGTGATCGCATACGACGGCGTGTCGGTGCCGTAGTCGCCGGAGAGTTCCGCTGCCGGCGGCGGCAGGAACGTATTCAGCAGCAAGGTGCCGGCGACGCTCACCGCGGCGCCGGCGAGTGCTCCGGCCGCGCTGGCCGCCCCCGCAAACCACGCCGCGTTGAGCGGTGCCGCCGCGCCGGCGGTGAGCACGGTAGCGGCGATCGCCGCAATCGCGATGACGACGGTAAGCGCGATGCGCAGTCCGCCGCCGCCGGACGGCAGCAGCCACAGGGTGAGCCGCGTGCCGGGCTTCGGGCGGACGCGCGGCCACAGCGCCCGGTCGATGACCGCCTCGCCGATCAGGGCGATGCCGTGCGCGCGCAGCAGCGGGTCCGGCTGGATGATCTCGACGATCTCGGCGATCGAGAGCCCGACGGGGACGGAATAGTCGAACCGCCTGGTCTCGAATGGATGCGGGCACGCGGAGACGGCGACACGCGCGTCCTCCGCAGACCCGGGTTTATCCACCGCGCGGATAACTTTGATAAGCTCAGGCATGCAGCTTCTCATGGCGCCAGAAGCCGACGATCCGGCTGTGGATCGGCTGGCGGCGATAATCGGCGATCACCGCGGTGGCGCGCTCGACGTGCAGCAGCCAGCCGGGTGCAACGATGACGCCGCAATGCACCGGGGCGTGCGTCCATCCGCCCGGCCCGTGCACCACCTGGATCATCTCGGCCAGATCGAAGGCGCGCTCGTTGCCGGCAGCCACCGGCTGCCATGCTCCCCTGCTCTTCTGCCCGGCAGCCAGGTCGAGCACCGCCTGGCCGTTCGCCTCGCTGCCGTAGGCGGTCGCCCAGCACGGCAGGTCGAGCCCGGCGCGTTCCGCCAGCACCAGCCGAACGAGCCCCCAGCAGTCGCAGCCGTGGCGATCGCGCCCGAGATCGGCGAACGGAATGCCGACGTAGCCGGCCGCCCACGCCGGCGGCTGGCTCATGGCCACAGCCCCTTGAAGCGGCCGTCGAAGGTGGCATACGGAAACTCCTCCAGCGCCAGGTCGTCGACGCCGAGCGTGCCGGTGATCGCGCCGGCATCGTAGGTGGAGGTGCGCCATTCGAGCCCGCTCCAGCTGCGCTCGACCACGTCCGGGGTCGGGGCACGGACGATCCGGATATCCAGCGTCGGCGGCGTGGTCAGGCCACGCAGCAGGGCGATGATGTCCTGGCTGGTGTTGTCGATCCGCAGCTGCGCCCGTGGCGCACGTCCCTCGACGTCGTCGGGGATCGTCAGCTCAAACGGGAACGGGGTGAAGGTGTCGCCGTTCGACAAGGTGGCCACGCCGTCGGAGGTGAACCGCAGCGGCTGCTCCAGTTCCGGGTGACTGAGGGTCAGCAGCACCAGCCAGGCAACCCCGGTCTCCGGGGCGGCGAGATCGGCGATACCGGGTCCGCTGAGCGTCATGGCAGCATCTCGAACACCACTTGCACCTTCCAGGCGAGGCCACCGCCGATCGGCTCATACGACGGCGGATCGACGATACGGAACGTGCCATTGGCGCCGCTGATCGGATGCGTCCAGGTGAACGCCAGCGCCCGGTCCTGCAGGTCGGTGTGCAGGAAGGCTCGGAAGGTCGTCAGCTCCGGCGTCAGGCGGAAGCGCATCTGCAGCCGGGTGACACCGGCGGTCGCCCGGCGGCGCACCTTCGCCGGCCCCACATCCATCGGCGAGCGGACAACCAGGTTGGGTGCGGTCTCCGAGAAGCCGTCGACCAGCGGCTTTTGCGGCAGCGACGACGGCCAGACCGCACTCATCGCTCAGCGCGCCCGCAGCGGGTTGGCGGCCGCCACCAGCGCCCGGTTGAGCGTCGTCCCGGGGCGGGTGGCCCGTTGTGCCATCGCCGTCTCGATGCTGTCGATCAGCACATCGATCGTCAGGGCACCCCGGCTGTCGGTGCTCTCCCGGGTGCTGACCGCGGCTCCGGTATTGTTGATGACGTTGACGATCACCCGCGGGCTGTCCGTGGATCGACGCCGAGCCGGCCGGAAGCCAGCCGTTTCAGCGGCAGCACCGCCTCGGGCCCGGCCTCGCCCATCAGCCCCATGCCGTGCGCCATCGCAAACACGCTCGGCCGCTCGACCACGCCGCCCTGGGCGAACGGAACGACGCGGCCGTATGCAAACACGCCGCCCTCGGCGTAGAGCCCGCCGGTGCCGGGACCCGGTGCCGCACCCGGCTCGCCGCTGCCCGGCGTCGGTGCCGGCGAGTCGAACAGCCCGGAGATCAGGCTGCCGAGCCCACTGGCGCCACCACTCAACGCCTGTGCCAGCGGACCCAGCACCGCCATGCGGAGCGTCAGCCGGGTCAGGTCGGCGATCATCGCATCGACCAGCGAAGCGAAGTCGAGCTTGCCGGTGGCGACGAACCCCACGAGCGCGTCTTCCATGCCGTGGAATGCCTGGGCGGTCACCTGCTCGGCGGCGCGCGCTGCGTCGGTGGCCTGGTCGGCATAGTCGCGCAGGCCGCGCGTCATGCCGTCCTGCCAGTCGCGGCTCGTGGCGAGCATCCGGTCGGCCGCCTGCCCGGCCTCGTCATAGGCCTCGGCGATGGCGCGGCCGTGCGTCTCGGCGTCGATCGCACCGGCCTGCATCAGCGCATCCAGCTGCTGCAGCGTCGCCGCCAGGTCTTCCGCCGGCGTGCGCATCTGTTCGCTCAGCCGCGCACCCTGCCGGCGCAGCTGCTCTTCCTGGCGCAGGCTTTCGGCCAGCTGCTCGCGCGCCTGCTTCTCGTCGTAGAGCGCATTGGCCAACCGCTCGACCTGCGCCCCTGCGCGTCGGTGGCACTGTCCGAGAGACGTGACAAAGCCTGGTCGACGAACTGCCGGCGCGCGTCGCCGAACAGCGCCAGCTGTTTGGCCAGATCGTCGATGACCGTTTCGTTAGCCTGAACGGCGCGCTCGGCGGCCAGCTGTTCGGCCGCCGATTTGCGTTCGGCGGCTTCCCGCGCGCGCTTGGCCGCTTCCTCCAGCGGCTGGTTGATCGCCGCGATCTTGCGCCGGGCGATCTCCTCCGCTTGGCGCATCGCCGCGTCGAGATCGTCCGCGTTGCCGCCGTCCGGCGCGCGCAGCGCCTCCAGGCGCTGCCTGGTCTCGGCGAGCTCGCGGTTGACCTGGGCGATGCGTTCGGCGGGGCCGCTCGCCAGCTGATCCAGCGCCTTCGCCAGCTGGCTGCGCTGTGCGGCAAGCGCGTCGGTGCGGCGTTCCGCTTCGGCGGCCAGCCGGCCCGCCTCGGCGCGTTCTCGTTCCTGCCGCGCCGCTTCAGCCTCTGCCTCGCCGATGCGGGTGAGCGTCGCCAGTTCCTGTTCGAGGCCCACCACCCGCTGGCGCTGCTCGTCGAGCGTCAAGCGCTGGCCCAGCATCGGCGTGCCCGGCCCGCCCGCCTCCAGGCGCGCCAATTCGTCGCGGGCGTGCGCCAGCTGTTCCGTTGCCGTGGCGATGCGCTGGCCGATCGGATCTTGCTCGATAGAGGACGCAAGACCCTCGATCGTCCCCGAGAGCAGGTCGAGCGCGCCCTGTGCGATGGAGGTGATTGCCGGCGTACGGCCGATCACCTCCAGCAGGTTGCCCCAGGCATCCTCCAGCCGGTTGGTCGCCCCGCGCAGGCCGCTCGCTTCCGCCGCACCGGCACCGCCCACCTGCTGTTCCAGCGCATCCAGGATCACCCGCTGCGCCTCGGCGGTCTGGCCGGTCTCGACCAGGGTGCGGATCAGCTGCTTTTGCGTCTCCGAGAACGACACACCGACCCGGCGCAGCGCCGTCAGGCCGTCGATCGGGTCCTCCAGCGCTTTGCCCAGCTGGATGGCCGCGCCGGACAGATCCTGTCCGAACACCGCGGACATGTCCTGCGCCAGGCCGAGGGTGCGGGTGAAGGTCTCGCCCGCGATCGACCGGAAGGTCGCCAGGATCGACGCCGCATCCTGTATGTTCGCCGGTGGCCAGCGTCGAGCGCTCGATGCCGTCGGCAAAATCCGCGATCTGCTCCGCGGTGAGCCCCGACGCATGTCCGGTCGCCCGCAGCACCGCCTCCAGCCGCCGGTACGACTGATCCGCTTTCGCCGCCTCCTCCAGGCTGCGCTTCAGTCCGAGCGTGACCACACCGATCGCGGCCGCCGCCGCCAGACCGGCCGGGCCGATGCGCGCGAGGCCGGTGCCGAGAGCGCCGGCTCGTCCCGCCATCTCTTCAAGCCCGCCCCGCAGTCCGCCGGCGACACCGTCCAGCGCGTGGAGCGCCCGCGACGCTGGACGCGACGCCTCCTCGATCCGCTGCAGGGCACGCGTACCGCTGTCGCCCACATCACGCAGCTCGGCCTTCACCTTGCCGCCGTCGATCACCGCAAGGCGGATGGCGAGGTTACGATCGACCATGGAGAAGACCTTCAGTCGTGTTGGCTGGCGAGACGCTCGTTGACCGCTGTGACCAGACCGGCCTCGGCCGCCGGCAGCAACTCGGCGATCGAGGTCATGTCGTAGCCGAGTGCCGTCGCCAGCGAGAGCGCGGGTGAGAGATCAAGTCCGATAACGACGGTGGCGTTTTGTGCCAGCCGCAGCTGGCCCGAACACCGCGTGATCACGTCCCAGGTCTGCCAGCCGGCATCGGTCAGCGGCGCGTGCTCGATGTAGGGGCAACGCTGTCCGTCGGCACCGGGCTCACCCCGGGCGCAGGGACGGCTCAGCTTGGTGCAGTTGCCGCAGTACTCGGGTCCGCCGCCGAAGTGCCATTCGGCGCGGGCCCGAAGGCGTTTTTCNNTTCGTCCAGCAGTAACGCCGGACCGAGGTATGCGCTCTCGAAGGCGCTGGCGATCGGCCACAGATCGAGCAGCGCATCGGTGGCCTCATCGGTCAGCGGCGCCGGCTCGCCATCAGCATCGCCGATGCCTTCCCAGTCGAGAACCGCGAGCCGGGCCAGTGCTTTCAGCAGTTCCGCCGAACGCAGACCTGCGGACTCGCTTGTGGTCGATGCCGCGCTGGTGGTGTGCTGCACTTCGGCGCGGGCTGCCATCATCAGCGCCGTGGTGCACGGCCGCACGTGCAGGCGCACGCCATGGCCGAGGTCGAGCCAGTGCGGCTCCCTCTTCAGATCAAGACGGATCACGGGTGATTCCTTCGCTGATGGTCAGTTGGTGAAGAATTCTCGCTTGCCAGGCTACGGCCTTGGGCGTCCGGGGCAACGTGAGCCGCGGTTCTCTCCATGGAGACACTTGCTTCTGCGAACGACATTTTGATCGGCATCCGCCTTCCGTGTCCTCTACAGTTTGCCGTGGAAGCGGCTGGCTCGGCAGGAAGATGTCACTGTCACTTCAAATCCCGGAAAGCTTCAGCCGAAAGGTGTTTGCCGACGGCCTGGCGGCTATCCGCGACGGCAGCCACCCCTGTCATCACATGATCCGTTGGCAGGAGGCACACGGCGTTGCGCCCTTTCAACTGCCCGAACCGTTCTCCGGTCGAAGGGCCGATTACCGGCTGATTTTTGTCGGTCTCAATCCGTCATTGTCGTTCAACGAGAAGATACCTGTCGCAACCGCCGACTGGGATTGCGCGCGGTATGACGCGTTCTATCGGGCTCGCTTCGATCCGGCCCAGCGCCGGTACGATGGCAAAATCATCGCCCATCTTAAAGACGGCGCCACAAAGTTCCGCGTCTCTGGCAGAAGATCGAAAGCTTTGGCAGACGATACATTGCAGAAAGCGAATCAGAGGAATTCAAGCTCGGCCAACACGCCATTCTTCTGGAAATTGTGCATTACAAATCAACGAAAGGTTGGCTGGGAGACACTTCAGCCGAAAAGCGATCGGTTCTCGAACACGAGTGCAATTTTACCCGCACACTTCTCGATGAAGTAGCACCGTGTGTCCTTGTGCCAATGGGAAATGCTGCTGTTCAACAGCTGAGCCAGATGCTTGACCTGCCATCAGCGACGAGACAACCGATCTTGAAGCTGATGGGGACGTCGTTCTCGCAACGGACGGCCAGCGGCGCGCCGGTATTCGTTACACCCATGAAGCACCTGTCGTATCCGGCGAAACTCGAACTGCAGCAAGCAGCGGGGCACGCGATCTGCCGATCGATCGAGAAGATCATGGCGGCATTGGCTGCGTGATTCCGCAGAGAAAATGTCCCGCAAAGGTGTTTCTGTGTGCCGTCCGCGTAATGCACCCACGTGACGCACTGGCCATCCGCGCCTATACAATCTCAGCGATTATCAGCTGTAGCTGGCAACGTCATTGACCAGCCGCGCACGCAGCATGGTGGCGTTGCCCTCGTCGTAGGCGGCGCGCCAGTCGAAGCTGGCCTCGACGCCGCCGGGACCGGAAACGGCGTACTTCGGTTTGGGAGAAACACCGGAACAGCTCGAACGTCAGCGACCAGCCCTCAGCCATCGAGAAACCGTACTCGACGGCAACCGGATCACCGTTGGTCGCCTCGGCGACCAGGGTCGCACCATCGAAGCGGAGTGTCATCGTGCCGGTGCACGAGGCGATCGTCGGATCAGCGGCCTCGATCTTGCCGTCGTCACGGATCACCCGCACCCGTTCCAGGTTGTTGGAGAAGGTGAGGCTGCCGCCGGTGACACCGGCCAGGGAACTACCGCCACGCTTGATAAATCCGCGTCCCTGACTGAAGCGCTTCAACGCAAGCGCAGCCGGCGTCGCGTCGATCGTGGCAGCCGCCTTCTCCTCGCCCTGCGCCACCATTGCACGGTGCCGTTCGCCGGCCCTCGCGGCCCATCTCGAAGGCGAGGCTCTCCATGACCGTCCCGAGTGGCGGAAGAACGCCGGCGTGATCAGCTGCGGATGGCCGATCTCGAAGGTGAAGCTGGGGATGTCGTCGCCGCCCGACAGCCATTCGTGCTGGTAGCCACCGCCGGTGAGTGTCGCTGCCGATGTCGTGCCATTGCTGTTGGCCGAGGCGGCCAGGGTGAACACGTTGCCCGTTATGCCAGCAGCATCAAATTCGATCTCCAGCCGGTCGTCCGTCGTGTCCGCCGTGTAGGTGCACTTGGAGATCTCGGCATCGACCGAAGCGTCGAGATCGCTCGCAAGCGCCGTCAGTGTCGCGTCGAGACTGGCGCCGATTTGCGTCTGGTTTGCCGTAGGTGTACCCGTCACGAACATCCAGCTGACGCCGCTGAGCACGATCGTGCTATTCGCCGCGGGCTGGTCCGAGAACGCGATGTGCCCCGAGGCCTTCGTCTGCACCGTCGCCGGGTCGCCGAACAGCCCGGTCAGCCAGAAGCCGGAGCCGCGCAGATCGAGCGGGATCTCGATCCGGCCCTCATCGGTGATCAGACCGCGGTAGGGATCCTGGGCGTTGCGGCCGCGTCCCAGCAGTGGATCGTCACCAAGCGGCTGTTCAGCGGAGAGATCACAGGACTTGAAATCCAGCGAGCGGTAGCTGCTGAGCGGTGCAACGCCATAGCCGGTCTCACGGCAGGCGAGCAACGTCGCGTCAGCACCGTAGGCACGGACTTTCGGCATCGTCGATACTCCAGCAGTGGAGAGATCAGGCGGACAGCGGATCGCTGACCAAGTACTCGATGGTCACAATGATACGGGCGGTAAGGATCGTTGCGGCGCCCTCGATTGCCAGCACCGAAACCTCAGGCGCGCTCCAGGTGAGGTTCTCGGCGAGGCCGCCGAGGCTGCGGTTGGTTGCGAGTGCGGTTCCGATTTCGGTGAGCAGCGCGTCGAGCACCGCCTCACCGCCGTCACCGACCGGCCGCGTCGCGAACGCCTCAACTTCGGCGCGATGGGTGTAGAATTCCGTGCGCGGGTTGAGCGTCACGTCCGGCTCGCCCGGATCGCCGTCGCGCAGGATGACGAGACCACCGGTCGGCACAGCGTGCGGCAGCGCCTCGTTGCGTTTGACTGCAGCGCCGGCAACACCCTCAGCCGGTCGAACAGTGCCGAGAGAACCTGCTCACGTCGACTGGCCATGGCAATGTTCCCCAATTGTAATACATTGTCGTCAGGAGGCGATGACCATGGCCAAAACCGAGATGATCCGGGCACGCGTCGAGCCCGAACTCAAGCAGGCGGCGGAGTCCGTGCTCAAGGAACTCGGGATGACGCCGACTGAAGCGATTACGCTGTTCTACAAGCAGGTAACGCTGAAACACGGACTGCCGTTCGCAGTTGAACTGCCCAACGCCGAGACAAGAGCGGCAATGCAGGATGCGCTCGACGGACGCGATCTCAGCGAGTGGCGGGATCTTGATACATTGAAAGCCGCGCACCGCTGATGCGGTCGATCAAGACCACCCGTGGGTTCGAACGCGACATCAAGAAAGCCACCAAACGTGGCAAGGACGTCGACAAGCTCTGGGATGTGGTCGATCGCCTGAGCCGTGGTGAGCCACTTTCGCCCCGTCACCGGCCGCATCGGCTTTCCGGTGAATGGAATCGGTTCTGGGAATGTCACATCGAGCCCGACTGGTTACTGATCTGGGACGAAACCGAAACAGCACTCATCCTCGTCCGAACCGGAACACATGCCGACCTGTTCGGCTGACACTCATTGTGGCCATGCCCGTAACACAGCCGCGGCAGCGCCGCGATCCACTTCTGCGCCGCAGCGTCAACGTCGAGCCGCCTGCGCACCGTCACCTGTGGCACGAGAACGAACAACGGCACAGTGGTCCGGCCCGACAGCCGGGTGAATGCCGCGCCCTTGCTGCGCCCGATGTTCGCCGCCGCGCGTCCCCGCTTCGTCAGCCGGGCGTTGTCGGCCACCAGCAGGCTGGGACTGCCACGGCGATACACGAACCTGAGCCGCTGGCCATGGATGCGCTCCCAGGCGCCGGGCGTGATCTTTCGCCGTCTATCGCCATACCTGCCCGCCGCCGCCGTCGGAATGGCGAGAAACAGTCCCTGCTTCGAGCGGATGACCGCGCCTTCGTCGTACAGGCGGACAAGCTTCGGCGCCTTCGACCAGACAAAGCCGGCTGCGCCGATGCTTTGTGCACTTTTCGGATAGACCTCGCCGCGCCAGGTGTCGCCAGCCGGTTGCCGAGTCCGGCACCGGTGATCTGCCTCCGCAACTCGGTCTTCAGGCCGTCGGTCGCTGCGCGAACACCGGCGGTGACTGCCCGCTCGGCATTACGCAGTTCGGCCGTTAACAGCGCATCGAGGTCACCCTGAATGGCAGCCAGCAGTCTCACGTCGGACGCGCCTCAATTGTCCAGACGAGCCGCTCAATGTCACGGATTGGCTCGCCCTGGATGACATAGACCGTATCGCTCACCTCGATGCTGTCGCCTTCCACCGGTGCGGCGACCTCCGACGCGCGGACGTCAATCGTCAACGTTTCAGCGACGACGCGTGTCGCCAAACTGCCCACGCGATCCGGCTGCCGAACGATCACCCGGACCGGACGCCGGGATCGACGCCGCCGACCCGGTAGACGGCGTCCAGCCCAAGGTTTGGATCAGCGAACAGGACATCGACGGCGGCAGCAAACGCGGTCATCAGTTGCTGGAGGTGATTTTCACCGCGAGGCGGGGACGTTTGTTGACCGGCAGCACCGAGGCCTCGGTCTTCACCTCGATGGCACTGCCGTCGGGGCGTGCCAGCTGGCGGGCGTACATCGGCAGACCGATGGTGTTCACCGTCTCGATCAGGTTGGCGGGAGCACCATAGGTGACGAAGGTATCCAGCGTGCCAAGCGGGAACGCGATGCCTTCGCCGGCCGGCACCAGCGTCTCGGTCGAGCCGGTCGAGAGCGTCACCGTGGCGTTGTACTCCTCGAAGACGATACCGGCGAAGGGGAAGCGCCGCCGCGTGTCCTCGCGCAGCGGCTGGGCGCCGGTGGATGAGAAGTACTTGTAGGCATCCTCCACCTTAGTGTGGCCGATCAGCTTGTCGAAGAACTCCGGGCTGACCAGGGCCAGCACGCCCGACATCGTCTCACCCTTGAGCTCGATCTCGATCTTGCGCAGCACGTCGCGCACCTTCGCCTGCACGTTGGTGGTGGCGGTGCCGAGCACGAAGTCGACGGTTTGCTGGGCCAGACCGAACTCGCTGAAGTAGTCGTAGAGCGTGGTGCCGGCACCGTCCTTGACGATGCCGCGCAGCGCGTTGACCTCCATGTACTCGCGGGTCTGCGCGTGCTTGACGCGCATGCGGGTGAGCTTCCTTTCCATCACCGTCGCCAGCGGATCAGCGGCGTCGCTCATCCCGAAGCCCCTGACCCCNTGGATGTCCTGCGGGGTGATCGCATCGTCGTGTGGGATCCAGGGAATGGTGAACGAGCGCATCGAGCGCAGGTCGCGGTTGGCAACGGTGGCGGGACCGCCGAGCGGCACCGTCGGCAAGAGATTCAGCACGCCTTCCGCCTGCTCGATGACGACGCTGCGCTGGGTGACGCCTTCGAAGCGGAACAAACCCATCTGTCCGAGACGGCTGTAGACGTTGGGCAGGATGTTGATGGCTTCCGTCATCTCGGCGAGCGAATAGCCGCCCGCATCGAACGGGTTGATCATCGTAACCATAGGCGGGACTTCCCTTCGGATCGCAGCGGGATCAGGCGGTTTCGCGGACGACGAGGCCGAGACTGGCGAGCTGGGCGTGCTTGGCGGTCTTCTCTGCCGCCTGGTCGACCGAGGCATCGAACGCCAATGCAGTCATCGAGAAATGACCGGGCCGCGCGCGGCGATCAGGCCGGTCTGATCGGCACCGGTGGCATCGACCGCTTGCAGCAGCACGGCGATCGCCGTCTCCGCCCCTCGTCGCCGGTGACTTCCGTCGCCGGCGACAGACGGTACTTGCCGCTGGCAGTGATCCGTCCCAGTACGGCGCCGAGCGGATAGCTGGTGCCGGCTTTCAGTGTCACCGTCTCGCGGCAGTAGCTGGCATTCAGCTCATACTTCAGCAGATCGCCGAGCGTCGGCGCGTTGGTCAAAGCAGGCATGGATCAGACCTCCTTAGCAGCTCCCGGCGGCGGCGCGCTCACGGGCCCGCTTGATGATCGGACTGTCGCCGGTGGTGGCGGGCTGCGGTGCAATGGCGACGACGTCGGCGGCATCCGAGCGCGCTGCCAGCGTGTCGAGGATGCTCCGGCGCAGCGCGTCCGGCTTGAGGCCGCGCCGCATCGCGTCGGCCGCATCGATCTCGATGCCGAGACGCGCCGCCTGTGCCGCGACCGTCGCGATCTCAGAGAACTCGCCACGCAGCCGGTCGGCGATGGCCTGCGCGTCAGGAACCGATGCTGATTGCGGGCGATCTGGAGGTGCCGCCTCAGGCGGAGTTTTGTTCTCTGCCTCCGGCAGCTCCGAGATGACGTCCGTCTTGCCGACGTCATCGTTCGTCGGCGTGGCGCCGTTTTCATCGATCACAGGATCGGGATTGCTCATGGTGCAGGTCCTTGCGGGTTGTGCGGAGTGCCGATGGGTGGTTCGGTTCGCGGGCGGGCCGGCGCGGACGTGCTCCGTCGCCAGCACCGCCTCCAGATCGGCAACCGCCTGGGCAACGGTGCCGACCCGATCGGCGAGCCTGGCTGTGACCCTCTTTCGCCGCGATAGATCGCCGCTTCCGTCGAGCGCACCGCATCGGCGCTGAGGCCGCGGTTGCCGGCAACGACGGCAACCAGCGCGTCATAGAGCGTATCGACGTCGGCCTGGATGTCGGCCGCTGCCCGCGGCGACAGCGGTTCGTGCGGATTGCCGTCGGTCTTCCGCGCACCGGCGTGAATCAGCGTCCATTTCAGCCCGGCCATCGCATCGGCCGCACTCTCGTCGAGATGCACGGCAACAACGCCGACAGAGCCCACCTCGCCGGTCCGGGTGACGTAGAGCCTGTCGGCAACCGACGCGATGGCGTAAGCGGCCGATAGCGCCGCCTCGGAGGCAACCGCCCACAGCGGCTTGCCGGACCGCTGCCGGATTGCGCCGATGCCGTCCACCAGATCGAACAGGCCCCCACCTCGCCGCCGGGCGAGTCGATCTCGAGGACGATGCCGCGCACGACAGGGTCGGCGGCGGCGGCATGCACTGCCTCGGCAATAGCGCTATATTCGCTGGCGTCGAACAGCGCGGTCAGCCAGTCGCCTCGAGACACCAGCGGTCCCAGTACCGGCACGACGGCGATGCCGCTCTCGGTGATGGTGTAGCCCAACCGGCCCACCGGCTCCGGCAGCCAGGAGGGCGATGACGACTCGATGCCGAGCGCGCCAATCCCGCCGAGCAGGCTTTCCAGGCGCGCGGGCGCGATCGCCCATGGGCGGGCAATCAGCCGGCCCATATGCGCAAGGGCAAGGCTGCCCGACGGACGCCACGTCTTGACCGGATCGGACGGGTCGCGCATGCTCTGGACAGACTTTCTGGCTAGATCGGGATGACGATGTCGGAGCGGAGCTGGTCACTGCAGGACGCCAAGAACCACTTCAGCGCGGTCGTCGACGCTGCCCGGCGCGAGCCGCAGATGGTGACCAAGCACGGCCGGCCGGCGGTGGTGGTCGTCGATGTCGACGAGTATCAGCGGCTGCGCCATCTGGACCAGGCGCGCGCGCCATCGTTCGCCGACCTGCTGCTGGCGATGCCCCAGGACGACGAGGCCTTTCCCAGCGTCTCGATCCGGCCACGCGATCCCGGGTTCTGATGTATCTTCTCGATACAATGATCCTCTCGGAGCTGCGCAAGCGGCAGCGCGATCCGNGTGTCGTGGCCTGGGTTGAGCATCAGCGGTCGACTGACCTGTTCGTCAGCGTCATCAGCATCGGCGAGATCGAGCGGGGCATTGCCCTGCAGCTGGCGAAGGATGCGGCCTTTGCCCGTGCGCTGGCGGCATGGCTCGATCGAGTGCTCGCCCTCTACGCAGACCGTATCCTGCCGTTCGATCTGAACGCGGCGCGGCGCTGGGGAGGGCTGAGCGCGGCGATCGGCAACACCAGCGCCGACCTGATGATCGCGGCGAGCGCTCTCGAACACGGCCTGACCGTCGTCACGCGCAACGTCACGGATTTTGCCCCGTGCGGCGTGTCCACCCTCAATCCGTTTGCTCCGCTGCCGTAGCGTCGCCCGGCGTTGCCTCGGTGTTCGCGCCGGTACCGCCAAATCTCAGTCCCAGCGCCCGCTCTCGCACTTGGTCGGCAGCAATCTCCGCGTCCACCTGCTCGGCATCGTAGCCGCGCTCGGCCAGCGCCTGGGTGCGGCTCTTCAGCCCGGCCGCGATCTGCTCGATCTCCGCCTTGGCGTCCTTCAGCGGATCGACCCAGTCCCATTTCGGCGGCAGCCACGCGCAGCTTTGATAGCCGCGCCGGTTCCCNTCGTAGCCCGGGATGGCGAGCGCACCGGCGAGCACGGCGCTGTCCATCCAGCGCGCCCACACCTGCCGGCACAGCTGCCAGACCATCACCGCGTGCTGATACGCTTCGGTCCGCCTGCGGAACTCCAGCAAGGCGAGGCGGGCGTTCGAGTAGTTGGCCTTGATCATGTCGTTGGACAGATACGCGTAGGGAATGCCGAGCGCGGCTGAGACCTGCAGCAGGGTCCGGTACTGGAACGGCTCGTAGGTCTGGCCGGAATCCGCCGGATCGGAGGTCTGCACCTGTTCGCCCGGCTCCAGCATGACGATCTGGCCCGGCTGCAGATCCATCGTCCGCTCGCCATTCTCACTCGTGCTCTCGGAGACGTCGAACGGCTCGGCCGGCGCCGGAGTGGTGATGAACAGCGCGTGCATCGCCGCCACCTTCTTGCGGTCGAGCTCGGCGTCATCGTACTGGTCGAGCAGGAACAGCTTGACGATCGCGGACGCGAACTTCGAGACGCCACGCAGCTGGCCGGCGTCGACCGGGTCGATCACGTGGATGATCTCGGCGGCCGGGATGCGCACCGTCTCGCCCACAAGACCAGGATCGGTCATGTCGCCCGGATGGCGGCGCAGAAAGTGATACGCGACGCGCCGGCCGATGCGGTCGAACTCGATGCCCTGGCGAATGGCGGTACCACCTGGCAGCACCTCGTTACGGGTCAGCAGCAGCATCTCCGAAGGCAGCATCTGCAGCTGAAGCGGCACCGCGAGGCCATCCTCGGACCGCCGCGACCGGAAGCGGAAGAACACCTCGCCGGCGATGAACACCTCGCGCGCGGCGCGGCGCTGCAGACCGTAGAAATCGGTGAAGCCATCGGCGTCCGCCTCGTCGGTCCACTCCAGCCACAGCTTCTGCACCGCGGCCTTCAGTTGGGCATCGGCAATCAGCGACGATGGCTTGATGCCGGCCCCCACCACGTTACCGGCCCAGCTGTCGATGGCGTTGGCGGCATAGCCGTTGTTGCGGATCAGCCAGCGCGCCCGCGCGGTGATGTCGGCGCCGCTGGCCGCAATCAGCGTGTTCAGGTGTGCCCGGCTCGGCTGGAAGCCCTTCAGCCGGCGGTTCGCCAGTCCCGCCTCGAAGCCGCCGATAAAGGCACCGACGCGACGGCGCCAGTGCGTCAGCATCCGCGGCATCACAGGCCCTTGTTCGCCGTGGTGAAAATGCGCCGGCGCGGCGTGCCCATCTCTGTGACGGCGATGCGCTTTTCCAGATCAGCGAGTGCCGCCGCCATCTCGGCGTCGGTGGCATAGGTGATGCGCTTGCCGTCGTACTCGACGGTGCGCACACCACGATAGCGGGCCGCCAGCAACGCCTCGCGCTGCGCCATCATCGCTTCGAGCGTCATCGATCAGCTCATGTAGCTGGAGCGGAACACGCGCCGGCCGCGGCGGGAAACCGCGGTCAGTCGTCCCGCCGTCGGCAGCGGCTCGTCAGCCTGGGATTGAACTGCGGCTGTTTCTTCGTCGCGGGCCGTGGGCATCACCTGCAACTCCAACTCCCGCCATTTGCGCTCATGCCAGCGATCGGCGCCGGCGATCCAGGCGGCGGCCCGCGCGTACACCCGGCAATCGAGTGCCTCGTTGCGTTCGCGCAGCTTCTGCCACTCGAGGCGGGTGAAGCCGCGCCGGGTCTTGACGGTGACCAGCTGCTCGGCGACCAACTGCTTTACCCACTCGGCATCGACGCCACGCGGCAGATGGATGAAACCCGCCGGATACCGATCTGTTGGCTGTTCGCCCGTCGGCGCTGCCGACCGCAGGAAGCGGTAGGTCTCGCTCTTGAAAGTGGCGACGGCGACCGTCCACAGCCGCGCGCCGCGCTTGATCTTCACCCCACCCTCGGTGGCATCGACGTGCGTCGGCCCCAAGACCGGTGCCGAGCGGTTGAAGCCCTCGGCCCCCTTGACGGGCAGCACCTGGCCCCAGCCCTGCCGACGGGCCCAGGCATAGACGGCAGGCGCTTCGTAGCCGGTGTCGATGCCAAGCCGCGCCAGACCGAGCCGGACACCGGACGTATGCGGCCAGGTCTCGCCCAGCAGGGTCGATACCTGTGCCCACGTTGCCGCCTCGCCGGGACCACCCTCGATCACCAGGTGATCGACCAGCCAGCTCTCCAGTCCCCGTCCCCACGCCCAGACCGAGATCTCGATGCGATCCTTCTGCACGTCGGCGCCGGCGGTAAGGAACAGTCCGCCCGGCGGCACGGTGCCGCGAACGAAGTCCTCGCGCCGCTCGTAGAGGCGCAGCCAGTCGGGCGCTTCGCCGGTTTCAGCCCAGCTCTCGCCCAGCACGGTGTTGATGAAGCTCCGCTTGGCCTCGTCCGACGACTGGCATGCTTCCCAGTCGCGGGCGATGCGCTCCCACGACAGCCAGCCGACCGGGCTGTACAGGCTCGACAGATGAAAGCCGATGCTCAACGGATCGACGGAAACCGCCGTCGGCCGCCACTGCCCCAGGCTGAGCATCCGCGTCTTGTGATGCTCGGCGATCGGCTGCTCGCAGCCTTCGCAAACATAGACGGCCGTTTCCGGCTGGCCGGTTTCCCAGCGCAGGCGTGCGAACTTGAGCCACTGATCCTGTCCGCAGTGCGGACACGGCACGAAGTACCGCCGCTGATCGGAGGCCTCGAATTCCCGCTCGATGCGCGACAGCCCTTTGATCGTCGGCGTCGACGCGAGAAACACCTTGCGCCGCCAGGAGAACGTCCGCGTGCGCGCTTCCGCCAACGCCACCGGATCGCCCTCGTCGTCGGCCGACGGCGGATACGCGTCGACCTCGTCGAGGAACAGGTAGCGCACCGGCATCGAGCGTAGGCCCACCGCACTGTTGGCACCGGTCATCACCAGGATGCCGCCCGGGAACTCCTTCGACAGCACCGTATTGCCGCTGTCCCGCGCGCGGGCCGGCGCCACCTTCTGGCGCAGCGCCGGGCTCTCCTCGATCAGCGGATCGATGCGCTGCTGCGAGAACCGCTTGGCAAGCTCGACCGACGGCTGCACCGCCAGCGTCGGCCCGGGCGCGTGGTGGATGACGAAGCCGATCCAGTTGCAGCCGCTCTCGCTGGCGCCCAGCTGGCTGCCCTTCATGAACACCACCCGCTGCGCCGGATGCCGGGGGCTGAGGGCGTCCATCAGCTCCTGCAGGTACGGCGTGCGGCTGGTCCGCCATGGCCCCGCCTCGTTGGCNGCCCGCGGACTCAGCACCCGATGCCGGTCAGCCCACGCCGAGACGGTGAGATCGGGATCAGGCGTGAGTCCGTCACGCCACGCATGCAGCAGCGCGTCGGCGCCATCAAAGCCGAGGTCGATAATGTCACCGGAACTCGGCCTGGAGTTCCGCCAGCTCGCCGAGGTGGTGGCGGACATGGGTCTCCAGCACCGTCTGCATCGTGTGCGCCCCGATGCCCAGATCGGCGGCCATCATCGCCGCCACCCGCGCCGGCCAGCCGGCCCAGGCGTCGCGCTCCTGCCGCGCCAGGCGGAACACCAGTGCCGTGGCTCGGGCCCGGTCGATCATCTCGCCCTTCAGCTTCTGCAGCCGCATCTTCCGCTCCTGTGCCTTCAGCACCTCGTTGGCGGTGCGCGCCTGCAGGTAGGTCATGCCGGCGGGAGCCTGTGGTGCCGGCAGTCCCTGCTCGCGCAGCGTCTCGGCAACCGAGCCAACGGTGGCGTCCGGAACGGGACGCAGCGGCGGCTCGCGCCGGCCACGCCGCATCGCGGGATCGGTGGCCTGCGTGCGACGGGCATCCGACGCGCTGGCATCGATCGAGCCATCGGCATGCAGCACCAGCCGGCCCGAGGCGCGTGCCTTCTGTACCGCGCCGCGCGAGATGCCGGCGTGCACCGCGTATTCGCGTTCGCTCAGGCCCGCACGGTCGCGAAAATGCTCGCTTCGGCGCTCGCTCATCCTTCCTCGCAGCGATCATCAGGTGATCCGAACGCCCGCAACAAAGCCATTTAGAAACAACCGATTAGAGTTGATGTTGTGGTCGGGTTAAGCCCTTATGAACGCACCGAACGATCCTCTTGCATCAGCCCCGACCGCCACTGGGCGCGGGGCTCAGGGACATGGAAGGCGCCGCCTTCACGGCGCCGGATGAGAGGACGCTACCAATGAGCATCGAGTATCCCTTCAGCCTCGCCCAGCTGGCGCAGATCCTCAGCGCGCTGGAGAACGAACGCCGCAACCCCAATACCAAGCGCAACGCGATCAAGGCGATCGAGCGCAATGCCGCGCAGATCGGTCTTGCCGCCGAGGACGTCTTCGACGCCGCCGACGGTCTGCTCAGCGGCCGACTGAGCGCCGCCGCGTGGCGCGCGCACCTGCGCGATGACGGCTGCGGGTCTGCCACGGTCCTCACCGAAGGATCGATGGAAGCAGCGCCAGCCAACGAACCGGCGGAGGCGCCCGCGGTCACGGCGCGGCGGCGCTCCGACAGTCGGCCGGATCGCAGCCCGCAGGGGGCACGGAGCACCAAGCAGGCCCGCATGATCGAGATGCTCCAACGGCCGGAAGGGGCGACCGTCGAGCAGATCGCCGAAGCAATGGGATGGGCCCGCCACACCGTCCGTGGCGCCTTGGCCGGCGCGCTGAAGAAAAGGCTCGGGCTCACCGTCACCTCGCGGAAGAGCGCGGACGGCCCGCGCGTGTATCGGATCGGTGCGTGATGGAAACCCCGTCAATGCGGTGGCTCCATATCAGTGACGCGACCCACCAGGCGATCGTCGATGCCGCCACCTTTCCGTTCCACGAAACCGGCCGGCGGCAGACCGACGGCAGCTGGCTGATCCCGGTCTCCGATGAGGTTGCCGAACGCATCGATCAGCTGCGGCTGCCCGGCGAGAGCGACGACGATGTCCTCGCCCGGTCCATTCGCAAGCATCGCGGCGACAAACCGAACTGAGCATCCTAATAAGAAACCCGGGCGATCCGGGCACCACGCCCCAGCCCGGATCATGGCCGCCGGGCCCTCCGCCCGGCGGTGCTCGTTTCAGTGCCGTACAGTCGCATCGTTTCGAACACCCTGCGAAGCATGTACGAGCGGACGATGGACACGATCGTGAAAATCGAACCCAGCACCAAGTTGTCGCCGAGGCTGACCCGCAACCCGAACAGCGGGAAGACGATGATCTGCGTCAGCAGCGCGACGACAAAGCCGACGCCGACGTTGGCGATCGCCTCGATCAGCGACATGCGGCGCGATTGCGTGCCGCCCGCAGCCTCCGCGTGCGCGTTCATGCCGCTTTGGGCAGCCGCTCGGCAGCGACCTCGTCGAATGTGCGGCCGTTGCCATCAAGCATCGCCAGCTTACCGCTCGCCGTCTGCCAGCGTTTGACTGCGACATCGACGTACTGCGGGCTGATCTCGATGGCGAACACCCGCCGCCCCGCCGCTTCGCCAGCGACGATCTGCGAGCCCGAGCCGGAAAAAGGCTCATAACAGATCTCCCCTGGCCGCGCGTGCTGACGCATCGGGATGGCAAACACTTCGATCGGCTTCGACGTCGGATGCTCGGTCTTCTCGCCGACCTTCACCGTGGGCAGGTTCCAGATTGTGCTCGGATAATCCTCCGAAACCCGTGGCGGCTTGTTGCCCTTCAGCCAGCCGAAAAAGCAGGGCTCATGCTGCCAAAGATAGAAGGAGCGCGTCAGGATGCCACGGTCCTTGGCCCAGACGATCTGCTGATGAACGAAGGCGCCGAACTGCTCCCACACACCTTCGACCATCGCCTGGCGGCGGCTGGCGTGCCAGCAGTACCAGGCGGCGTTCGGCACGATGGCGTGCTCGATGGCAGCCTTGATGAAGCCTTCGTACAATTCGGGGCCTTGGCTGGAGTCGTCCCAGGTGATGCCGTAGCTCTCGCCCCAATCCTTATTCTTGTCGGCCCCGCCGTGTTTTGACGGATGATTGGTGCCGTCGTAGTCGACCAGATACGGCGGGTCGGTCGCGAAGAGGATCGCTTTCTCGCCATTCATGACGCGGAGGACGTCCGTCGCCTTCGTCGAGTCCCCACACAGCAACCGGTGCTCGCCGAGCAGCCACAGATCGCCCGGGCGCGACACCGGGTTCACCGGTGGCTCGGGAATGACGTCGTCTTCGCCGGCGAGGCCATCGCCCTCATCGAGCGACGCCAGCAGCCGGTCCAGGTCCTCGCCCTCGAACCCGGTGAGATCGAGATCGAAGCCGGCGGAATTCAACGCATGCAGCTCCGCGGCGAGCAGTTCGTCATCCCAGCCGGAGAGTTCGGCAAGCCGATTGTCGGCGATCCGGTAGGCGCGGACCTGCTCCGGCGCCAGGTGCGACAACCGGATGATCGGCACCTGGTCGAGCCCAAGGTGCTCTGCCGCCAGCAGCCGGCCGTGACCGGCGACGATCTCGCCGTCGTCCGCCACCATCACCGGCGCCGTCCAGCCGTACTCGACCAGCGAGGCAGCGATCCTGGCGATCTGATCTTCGGAGTGGGTGCGTGCATTGTTCGCGTACGGCTTCAGGCGCGCGACAGGCCACTGCTCGATCTGCTCGGGCAGGAAACGAAGCGTCATCGGGCAATTCCAGTGGCTTGGGACGGTGACCGGGTCAGCGGTCTGACGACGTGGACTCCGCACTGGACCCCGGGGTCCACCCGGAAGCCAGCCTTGCATCCATCTATCTTATTGATATTGCTAATTTATCTGGCAAAGGGCTGGATTTTTGGTCGCTTATTCCGGTGGACTCCGGGGTCCACCTCGGCAGCCACTGTGGAGTCCAGTCTAACCTTTTGTCGTTATTGAGTTATTTGTGGAAACACGGGCCGAGAGGCAAACCGCCGGTGGACCCCAAAATCCACTCGAATCCACCCCGGAATCCAGGATAAGCATTTGTTTTAAATGAAAAAGCTACCGCTGGTGGCTTCTGGCTCAGGTGGCTTCCCAAATTTTGTGGCTGACGCTAGCGGATTTCCGGGCCACGCCCACCAGCATAGGTTGCGTTCCCGGAAGGAACCGCTCAGCCTCACACCATCGCTCGCTCGCCTCTCGTCCCGAAGCCCCCGCCCAACCAGCGGGCTGCTTCAGCGACAACTCAAACTCTGCAAACACCATACATGTTGCGAGATATCGTGTCAATAGATCAATATGTTGTGCGCATAAGCACGCACAAACCCGCGGTGGCTCGCAAGAATGCCCAGGACTACGATGAGAATGCACTGCAGGTACTTCTCGCGAGAATGTGCCAGACGCGGTCGCTGTCAGGTGAACTGACCCAAGTCATTTCCTTGCGCAAGACCCGGCCCACTCGGTACAAGGCGCTGCCGCCAACTGTAGTCCTTTGCCAATTGCAGACACCGGGGCTTTCGAAATGCCGATTGGATGATAGCCGTTGATAGACGCAGAACAGACTTGGTAAACAGCGCTGCGGCGAGAGGAGACGGCACTAATGAGTGACGATATATACCTCATCCAGGATGGCAAGCTCGTGGAGATGAGTGCGAGCGCGTACGACNCCGAGGCTCTGCTACAGCAATTACTCGCCGAATACCCGAACTTGCTGGCTGGCGCCCAGGTCGACCCAACCGCACCCCGCCGCTGGCTTCTTGTAAGCCGCGAAGTGGGCATCCCTTCGGAGCAGAGTGGCGTTAATCGATGGTCCATCGATCACCTTTTTCTCGACCAGGACGGTGTGCCGACATTGGTTGAGGTCAAGCGCAGCTCGGACACACGAATTCGCCGCGAAGTTGTCGGCCAGCTTCTGGACTATGCGGCGAACGCCGTCGTTTACTGGCCAGTCGAGGAAATTCGCAGTCGTTTCAACGCCCGCTGCGAACTTCAGAGTATTGATGAACAGGCGGAAATCGCGCGTTTCCTTGGCCCCGACGGCAATCCGGACGCGTTTTGGGAGTCGGTTAAGACTAACCTGCAGGCTGGCAAGGTTCGGTTGTTGTTTGTCGCCGACGTCATACCGCCAGAACTGCGGCGCGTCGTGGAATTCCTGAATGCTCAGATGGATCCGGCCCAGGTGCTCGCCCTTGAGATCACGCAGTACGCGGGAGAGGGATTGAAGACGCTGGTGCCGCGCGTCATCGGTCAGACGGTGGAGGCACTCAGCAAGAAAGCCAGCAGTTCGGGCGAGCAGCGGCGATGGGATGAAACTTCGTTCTTTGAACGAATCACCGAACAGTCTGGGTCAGATGTCGCCCTCGTTGCTCGCCATCTTCTTGATTGGGCAACAAAGAACGCGCCTATTGTGTGGGTATGGTGGGGACGCGGCAAGCGCGATGGGTCCTTTATTCCATGCGTAAACGGGCAGAGCACTTACCATCAGATGTTTGCCGTCTGGACATACGGTCGTGTCGAGATTTATTTTCAATATCTTAAGGCCAAACCGCCATTCGAGGATTATACAAAGCGCAAAGAGCTTCTTGACCGCTTGAATGAAATTGCCGGGATGAGCCTTGGTGAAGACGCGATTACACGGCGTCCTAGCATTCCTCTGTCGATGCTGGCTCCCGAGGACAAGATGTCTCAGTTCCTCAACGTGCTCGACTGGGTCATCGACGAAATTCTCAATCCGTCGGGCATGCAAACGTGAAGTGCCCCGCATTTGGCTTCGCTCCGTATGAGCTACACGTTGCCATGTGAGCCATTGCAAACGCTGGAGCGATCGAGACTGGAGAGGTAGCAATTGGGATATTGCGGTCACCGACCGGATGTTCGCCCTCTACGTGCGCCGTAACTATAGTGCCCCGCCAGCACCCCCAGCGCCGCTATGAGAATGCCTTGCGCATGCTTCTCGTTGACCGGTCTACCGCCCCAGCCCTGCCGCATCGCCCACTCGCGGATCGAGCGCTGCAGGCCGACGACATGCCAGACGCACGAGCCGGCCGGACTGCCGAGCCCGCCAAGAGCGTCCAGCGCGGAACTCATACGACGACGTGCGTCGACTTGNCGCGTCGGAGAGATCAGCCCGCCACCGCCGCCTGACAGCCGCGTCAGCGGCATGCAGCGAACGACATCAAATCCCGCGATGGTGAACTGAGCCTGGAAGTCGCGTGCCGCGTCGTGCATCTCGCGGGTGATCGTGCCGGCGCGGAGCATGATGCCCAGCGTATCCACGGTGCGATGGTGCACGACGGGCCGTCCCTCGGGATCGGCCTCGTACACCGGTTCCAGGATGTCGTCTTGCCGCCGGATCACCGGCAGACCGGCGACAGTTGCGGAGATCTTCCGCCTGCGCCGGGCCATCATGCCACCTCCCGCCGCCCGTAGAGGCGCGTCGCCTCGTTGACGAGCGCCTGCCGCGTCCAGTCGTCGCCGACGTCGGCCAGCCGGATCACCACGATCCCCTGCTTGCGCCACGCTGCCCGGCGCATCGCGAACAGTTCGTCCTCCGTCGGAGCCGTCTGCGGCAGGTGCCGCTCCAGGGAGCTGCGCATCGCGCTACGCATGGGTGACCTCACTCAGGATCGCGGCGTAGCCAGCAACATCGACGATCGAGTCGAGGTGCGACGGATTGCGGGTGAGCCGCGCCAGCTTCAGGTCGATCAAGCAGAGCGCGACTTGCGCCTGGGAAACTTCGACGCCCAGCACAAGCGACCACCGCCGCGCGATCTGCGCGAACAGCTCCTGCGGCGGCCCGTAGATGCCTTCGCGGTGCTCGATCACGCCGGCGGCGTGCTGCAGCAGCATGGCGCCATTCATCGCGCACCTCCGATCCCGTGCGCGATCGCCCAGTTCAGCAGCGCCAGCGCGTCGGCCTCGTTGTCGTCGGCCGGGTTGAAGCCGAGCCGGCGGACGGCCTCAATCACCGCCTGCTTGTCGGCGTTGCCCTTGCCGGTGACGTGCCGCTTGATCGTGCCCACCGGTACGCCCTGGTAGGGGATGCGGTTCGCTTCGGCCCAGGCGGTGAGGTGCGCGAGGTAGCCGCCAAACGCATGCGCCGCGCTGGTGCCGAGATGCCGCCTGACTTCTTCGAACACCACCACACCCACGCCGCCCGCGGTCTCGTCGATCTCCTGCAGCCAGGCGCGGAAGCGCAGCCAGATCATGCCGCCGCCCTCGAACCGGCCTGGGCGGAATTCGTTAACGCCGCTGGCAATCGCACCGTCGCGGTTGCGCACGGCCCAGCCGGTACGCTGGCCCAGGTCCAGCGCGAGGATCCCCGGCGTCGTCGACTTGCCGCCGGCCAGCACCTTGATCGGCACCGACGCCGTGCCGCTTGCATCCGGTAGTCGCTGAGTCAGAGTCTGGGTAGCCATGATCGTCTCCTCATCTCAGGGTCATCGTGGTGAGGATGGCGGCGGGGAACTGCCAGGAACGCCGCCGCCATCCGCTCTCTGCGGAGTACATCGGGTGATCGCCCCGGCGCTCGGCGGAGCGCGCGAAGACGTTGCCCGCGGCCTGGTCGACCCGGGTGTGAGGGTACGTGAGGCTGTTTCCCTATATCGACGTCTATACGCGCGCGTAGAGCGTGTGAGCGTGTACTGCTTGTCGAGTACAACCTCCTTACACGCGCGCGTGACGTCGATAACCTAGTCCAGCCTCACGTACCCTCACACACGCAAAAGCTGTCGCTTCTGGCAGGTGTTTATCGCGTATTGGTAGGCATCCGAGCATCATCAGCCCCCGAATCTGAGATCGTCGGTGTAGTCCTGTCGCTGCAGCCGGATGCCCTCAAATCCGGCACGCCCCGTCCCCGGCTCGCGCTTGGAGACGAACCCCGCGCCTTCAGCGCGCCGCGGAACTTGGGCTCGCTGCCGGCGGACATGCCCGAGCGCTCCGCCCACGCCGTCCAGGCGACGTAGAGATCGCGCGTCGTCTCGTGCGCCATCGGATCACGCACGCAGCACTCGCCGAGCCAGCGGCCGAAGCTGTCCTCGTCCTCGAAGTATTCGGCGGTTGCCTCGATCACCGCGGCCGGCGGGTTCAGCCCNTGGGCCTGCCACTCGAGGCAGCCTTGCAGCGCCCAGCCGAGGATCGCCGGCCATTCGGCCTTGAGCTTGTCGAACAGGTTCGGATCGCGCTCTTCCGGCGGGATGCGCACGGTGAACGGCAGCAGGTGGAAGCGCCGGCGGATCGCCTCGTCGATGTTGCGCAGGCCGGGCTTGTGGTTGCCGGCGATCAGCAGCTTGAACTGCGGGGTGTAGGTGAAGAAATCCTGGCGCATGAAGCGAGCGGTGATCGGATCGCCGCCGGTCAGCGCCTTGATCCGGCTTTCCGCCCAGCGGCGGCCCTCCTCGGTCTCCTGCGCTGCGACGATGCGAGCGCCGCGCAGCATCGCGAGCTCGGTCGGGTGCCGGTCGGTGTGGCTCTCGGTGAACGTCTCCATGCCAGCGACCTTGGCGTAGTCGCCGAGGATCGCGGTCAGCGTGTTGAGGAAGGTGCCCTTGCCGTTGGCGCCGCTGCCGTAGAGAAAGAACAGCGCGTGCTCGCGGGTCGAGCCGGTGAGGCCGTAGCCGGCGATGCGCTGAAGGAAGCGTTGCAGGTCCTCATCGCCGGCGGTGACCTGATCGAGAAAGCGCTGCCACCGCGGGCACTCAGTGTGGCCGGGTGCGACCGCCGTCATCTTCGAGCACAGCGCCGCCCGGTCGTGCGGACGCGTCTGCCCGGTGCGCAAGTCGACGATGCCCTCGGGCGTGTTCAGCAACCACGGATCGGCGTCCCAGTCGTCCGGTGCGGTCGCATGCCGGGCATCGGCACGCGCCAGGTTGACGACCGCCGCCACCGTCTTCGCGCTGGCCACGAGGCTGGCGATCTTTGCCGCCGTCCTCTCGTTCTGGATGGTGGCCAGCGCCTCGCCAGACTTGTTTCGGCACAGGCGCCGGGCGTGCGAGAACACGCGGCGGATGTTGTCCTCGCACCAGCGGCCGGCCTGCCACTCGAACCAGGCACCGAACGTCTCGCAGTAGCGCAGATCGTCGGCATGCCGCGCCGAGAACGCCAGCGTCAGCGCCTCGTCGCAGTACGGGATGAGGAAGGGCTCAGCGGCCTGCGCCACGGACTGCTCAGGCGGAGCCGGCTCCCACAGCGGCACCGCCTCGCAGAGGGCGACCAGCTGCTGGGCATCGCCGCCTGCGTCGAGCCAGTCGGAGACGTCGCCGCCCTTCGCGAGGCCCGGCAGCGTCACGATGCGGACGCTGGCGGCGATGCCGTGCAGGTTCGCGGCAACCCTCTCCGCATGGCTGCGGCCGGCGTCATCGTTGTCCGGCAGGATGCAGACGGTGAGACCCTGGAAGTGCGGGTTCAGCTCGGCCGGCCACTTGCTGGCGCCGCCGGCGTTGCAGGTGGCGACGAAGCCGAGGCTCGCAAGCCGATCGACGTCCTTCTCGCCCTCGACGATGAGGACCGGCTGCTCGGCAGCGTTGGCGCACATTTCGAACAGCCGATAGGGCACCTGACGGACGCCCTTGATGCGCCACGTCCAGCTTCCCTGCCCATCCAGACGGCGCTGGCGGAAATCCTTCGGCTTGAAGCGAACGACCTGGAAAATCAGCTCTCCAGCCTCGTCTCGGTAGTCGTAGGTGGCGACGATCCGCCGCTTTGGTCTTGTCTGAGGCTTCGTCTCGATCGACACGCCGATCTGCGAGTGGAGCCAATCAACCACCTCGCCGTTGGACAGCCCGGTGTGCTTGCGCACGAGATCGAGGACGCCGCCGCCGATCTTGTTCTCGTGGTCGTACCATTCGCCGCGCTTGTCGCCGGCGATCTCGATGGCGAGCGAGCCGTGCGTGCCGAAGCGCAGTTGCGCGCGCGTCGACAGCAGCCGGTTCGGCTCGCCGAACAGCGCGTGCGCCACGTCCTCGATCCGCTCGCTGAGCCCGCGGGCGAGCTCGGCAGGCGGCACGCGCCGCGGCGCCGGTGCGCCAAAGGGCTGGACCTCGTTCAGATCAATCAAGGATCACCAGCCCTTTCTCGGCGCGGGTGATCGCGGTGTAGAGCCAGCGGGCCCGGTCCTCGGCAGTGCGGCCAAGGCCGTCGTCGAAAACGATGACGTTGCCCCAACTGCTTCCCTGAGCCTTATGCCCCGTGATGGCGTAGCCCCAGACCGCCTCGATCAGCCCCTTCCGGATCCAGTGGTCGCGGCGCTCGCGCTCCCGGTCCGGCGCCACGTGCTCGTCGAAGTGACCCTTGTAGATGAACTGCCGCTCGTCATCGGCACCCAGCGTCTCCCCGTCTTCGCTGCGCACGATCGCGGAGAAGCAGTGCGCGGTCTCGTCACGACAGTCCGAGAGTTCAAGAAACATGCCGTTGACGATGCCGAGGTCGTTACGGTTCTTCAGGCAGATGATCTTCTCGCCGGCACCGCTGGGATAGACGCCCGGGAAGCCGGCAGACTGCTTCATCGCCAGATTGAGCTGGATGCGGGTGGCGTTGCGCCCGCAGATGACCTGGCCGCCGCGCAGCATCTGCTCCGGGCCGACCTGGTCGCGGCGCATCTTCCAGACGAAGGTGTCGTGCTCTCCGTACGGGATCGGCTGGCTCTGCCGCGCCAGTGTTGCGAGCCGGATAATGGCGCTCTCGCCGGCCTGGCGATGGATCTCGGTCAGCATCACGTCGGGCGGATCGCTGGTGAAGGCACCGTCGCCCTTGATTGGTGGCAGCTGGCCGGGATCGCCCAGCACCAGGATCGGCTTGCCGAACGCCAGCAGATCGGCCGCCATCTCGGCGCCGACCATTGACACCTCGTCGAGGACGATCAGCCTGGCGTCGCGGACGATCGACTGCTCGTTCAGCACGAACCGAGGCTTGTGGATGTCGTCGAGGCGGAGCTCCAGGCTGCGCAGCCGCGACCTCGAGGAAGCGCTCGCGCAGGCTNNTAACGTTGGCAGCTTCGCCCGGATCGCGGCGATGTCCGCCTTGACCCGCTCGATCTCCTCCTTCGTCGCCTCCGAGACGCGGTAGATCAGCGAGTGGATGGTCGAGGCCGGCGTGCCTTTGCGGGTCATCACCAGCGATGCTTTCCCTGTATACGCGCTATAGAGGACGCCGCCGGTAGCAGAACATGTCCCGTCCGGGGCCCGGGTCATCGTCTCCAGTCCGAGCTCGGCGATGGCGTACTTGGTGAGGGTCGACTTGCCCGAGCCGGCATACCCNCAGACCCGGAACACCGGCTGCGCGTCGGTGCGGTTCTCGAACCACTCCTTGATGTCGCGGATGGCCTGCGCCTGCAGCGGCGACGGCGAAAAGCTGGCGCTCATCGCTGCGCCTCCCAGCACCGACGGGCAAAGGGGCAGCAGCGGCAGAGGTAGAAATCCGACGCAGCCGCGATCCGGGGCGGCAGCTCGCCGGCCTCGGCCGCGCGGATCACCGCCACCGCCTTGTCGGACAGCACCTGCGCCTCGGCCGGGTCGAACGGCACAACCTCGTGGTAAAGAGCGAGCGAGTCGCGGCTGGTCGCGGTGAACAGCGCTAAGGGCAGCTGCATGTAGGCCATGTACAGCTGCACTTGCGCGAAGTAGACCGGCCGCACCGCCCGGACGCCTCGGCCCACCACGTCCCTCCACGACTTGTCGCCCAGCGCTTTATGCTCCCAGAGCGCCGGCCAGCGGATACCGATGTCCGGCCCTGCGACGATGGCGCCGTCGATGTGGCCGCGGATACGCCCGCCGGCGATCGAAAAGCCGAACTGCTCGCCGGCACGGTTGCGGGTCCGCACGTCGAAGCCGGCAGACCGCAGCCAGCCGACGCAGAGGTCTTCGAGCTGGTGACCGACGTCGAAGATGCGCAGCGTCCTTCCCGCGAACTCCCGGCCGTCGTCCTTCGGCGTGCGGGTGATCTCGTAGACGAGCTCGCGCGCGCACGGCTCGCCGATGCGGCTGGCGCCGAGATAGTCGCGCGGTGGCTTCGCCCAATCGGACGCGACCATGGCGGCGTCGATGAGCGCGTTGAGCCGCATCGCCGGATCGGCGAGTGCCGCTCGCCCATAGACGAAGCCGGAGCCGGCGTTGAGGTCGATGACGTCGTTCATCGGCATCGCCTAGAACGGCACGTCGTCGTTCAGCGATTGCCGCTGCATCGAGTCCTGGAAGCCGTCGATGCAGGCCTCGATCAGCCGGTCGATCTCAGCCGCCGAGCGCTCCTGGAAGGGCTCCATCAGGCCGAGCTCGGTCAGTGCCTCGGCAAGGTACCGCCGCGCGTCCCGAACCGCCTGCTTCTCCATGTCGGTCTTATCGATCACGCCGTTGTTCCTTCCAGCCAGCGCCGCTCCGGCGTCGAGGCAGCGCATCGAGCAGAAGCGGTAGCTGGGGTAGCGGTCGAAGCGGAGCTCGCGGGTGTAGCCGAAGCCCCGGGCCTCCCGGCCGCAGAGGGCGCACATTCTGGGTAGAGGAGTGCCGCCAGGTCCCTGCTGTCCTCCGGCTGCTCGCGGACCCGCTCCGTCGCCAGCAGGATGAACCGGCTGATCGCCGCGGCTGCCAGGCACTCCAGCTCGTCCAGGCTGAGAACGGCGATGGGCTGATGCAGCCGGCCTCTTCCTTCCAGCCATCGGCCGATGTCCCTTGCCGCCTCACGCGTCACGTGCGCCTGCCATGCGTCGTCGGTCATGGCGGTCATGCAGGCGGCTGCCTCAGCCGTTCAGCCAGGCAGGGCCGGCTGGCTTTGATGTCTGGGATGCTGTCGGTTGCGGAGCCGGCGCGGAGGTTTCAGCCGGGCGCTGCCAGAGCGGGGTATTCGGCGTCGCTGCCGCCGGCTTCTGCTGCGCGCTGCCCCACGCCGGTGCCTGAGCGGCCGGCGCGCCGCGGCCACCACCTGCCGCCCGCGGCTTCGACGGGCGCGGAGGGACCTCTTCGCCGTTCATCACCGCGCGCCACTCCTTCTCGGTCGGCAGCACCGGGTGATCGAGCCGGTTGTGATCGGGGTAGCGCGGGTCGTTGTTCGGCTCGACCACGACCTTGGCGACGAAGCTGATGCCATTGAGATCGGCGAGGCCGCGCAGCTGCCGCTTGGCCTTCGCCGCTTCGCTCATGTCCTCGGGATCGAGGCCGAGCGCCGAGTCGATCATCGCCCGGAAGATGCGCTTCGAGATGTTCCAGCCGATCGAGGCGCCCTTGTCGTCCACCTTGCCGCCGGCGACGGTGAACAGCTGCCAGAACTTGCGCTTGCCGTACGGTCCCTCGACGACGGTGAACTCGCAGTCGAGCGACAGCACGTCGCTGCCCGGCGCGTTCGAGGCCTTCAGCAGGCCCTTGTCGATGTCGGTGTGACCGTCGATGCCGCCGGGCCGGATCGCCATCGCCACCTTGACGAAGCTGCCGTCGGGGAGCAGCTCGCCGCTGTTGATCGGCTCGACGTCGTTCAGGTCGAACATTGAGATCTCTCCTCAGATGCGGTTGATCTTGGCGAGCAGCGCGCCGAGGTCGGCGGGCTCGGTGATGTCGAGGCGTCCCGACCGGTCCTTGGCAGGAAGGCCGAAGGGATTGCCGGCGCGGCAGACCAGGCGGCGGACCTGGCCCTTCGCCGGCTCGTGCCGCCAGCCGTCGCCGTCGGCCTCGAACAGGCTCATGCTGATCACCTGATCGACGATGCCGGGCAGCTCGCGGCCGGCCTTCCCGCCTTCCATCTGCGGCTGCCAGTGCTCGCGGCTGAACTCGTCGACCACGCGTTCGAGGACGCCGACGAGGATCACCGTCTTGCCGGGCGCGTGCTGCAGGTGCTTCAAGAGCGCGATCACCTCGCGAGCGAGCAGCCCGAAGGCGCCGCGGGTATCCGGCTTGCCGGTCTTCTCGCTGAACGCCTCTGGCCGCGTCTTCGCCCACGCCATTGCCTGGCGGGTGAGATCGGTAATCGAGTCGACGAAGATGATCCGCTTGTCGGCGATACGGATGGCGAGGTCCGGATACGTTTCGGTGAGATACCGGTGGTGCGCCTCGGAGAAGAAGCCGTCTGCCGGCGCCGCCGGATCGATCCCGCCGATCAGGCAGGCGATGTCGACGGCATCGGCAAAGGTGCGGATGGAGATCGACTCGCCGGGCCAGCCCTGAACCGACTTGAGCCCAGCCTCCAGGTCGACGCACAGCGTCTCCTCGGGCGGCAACGTCATCAGCTGCGACGTCTTGCCGACGCCGGAAGGTCCGAACAGGGCGACGGTGGTCTTGCCGTTCGCCTCGGCGAGGCGCTGGTCGGCGGTGACGATGCGAAGGGTCATGGCGACCCGAACTCGCGGATCGTTTCGGGAAAGTGGCGAGCCGGCTTTGCGGCTATGCGTGGACGGAGCGGCCGATACGCCGTGGCGTCTGCTCGGCCCACGTCGCTTGCTGCTGGACCGTCGGCGTCGGCGACGCCGCCGCGACAGAACCAGTCACTTGGCGGAGCTGCTGCTCTTCAAAGGCCTCGATGTCCTCGAGGCGATAGACGATGCGGCCTCCGAGCTTCAGAAACTTCGGGCCCTGTCCGAGCCAGCGCCAGCGCTCCAGGGTCTTGGGCGAGATGCCCCAGCGCTCGGCCAGCTGTTTCTGATTGAGGTGCCGCGTGGACATTACCGTCTGCTCCAGCCGTGTCGAAATCGTGCTGGCAGGATGGCACACCGGCTGTAGGAGAACCTGTGGGGTCGTTGTTGGAAAGCCTGTGGGAATTTGCGCCGGCGGCTACGAAAGACGACGGTCAGGCCCTGGTGATTGAGCCGAGAAGCCGGCAGATCAGATCTTTAGCCAGTAGTATCCCTGGCCGTCGCTACCAATGAGATGCTCATAGGCTTCTTTATTGGTGTCGAAAATCTGAATGATCCGCTGATTGCTTCCAGCGGCTGCGACGGCCTCGTCCTGATGAATACGCTCCAGCCCGGAATGATAGCCGTCGTAAAGCGCTTCGATGACCGCCGCCTGCTTCTTTGAAAACGTGTAGCTTTTATCGCCGACTGTCGCCGACCGGAAGCCCTCGGAGAATACGTAGCCAACCCCGATGACTACCCGATCATCGGCGCGCAGCGCTGCGAGCAAGGCTGCTTCTTCGACTGCAAGACCGGCATTCGTCATTCGGCACGCGTCCGCCAGAAACACAGGCGCGTGGCGTTTCGGCAATCGATCGGTAAGAGCAGAGGCGGGCGAAGACGTCAGGAGCAAAGCCGGCACAGTCGCCGGCTTTGTAGCCAGCGCAGCGCCTGCCCGTTCGATGGACTCCAGATCAGTCAGGCGCCTACCGAAATAGAACCGCGTCCGGTACGCCTTGATACGCTGCTCGCCGAGAAACCAGAGATGGTCGGGCACCAACTCCTCCGCCGCC
Organism: Defluviicoccus sp.; assembly: GCA_013414705.1. Classification (GTDB taxonomy): domain Bacteria; phylum Pseudomonadota; class Alphaproteobacteria; order Rhodospirillales; family Defluviicoccaceae; genus Defluviicoccus. The sequence continues at coordinate 4,315,861 of CP058705.1, read as the reverse complement.
GGGCGCGAAAGCACGTTGATGCCCTCGCGGAGGGCGTCGATCATCCAGCGGATGTCGACCTCCAGGACCGCCAGGTCGGCGGCGTCGATCGGCAGGAAGCCCTCATTGTAGCAGTAGGCGCGAAAGGTCCCTGCGTCCGTCCACTCCACGCGAACGTAGTGGTGCTCGTCGCAGGCGGGGCATGGAATGGTCCGAACGGCATCCGACTGCGTCAATGCTCCAAGTCGCGACAATCGATCGATCGCGACGCGATTCTTCGTCCACATCGTCGAACCGACCGAAACAACCGGGTCAGGCAGCTCCAACAGCTCACAAAGAAGATTGATCATCAGAATCGCAAGTCAGCTCATGTCAGGGAATGATCTGCCAATCCCTCAGATGGCGTTCGATGAGTTCCCGATCGCTGCTTCGGAAATTCTTCAGGTTCGTGCTGCACGGCTTGGTCAGTTCGACATGTAACGCCTTCCCACGTCTACCTGCCGGCGCCTCAAGGTGCAGGCTGATCGTCGCATGCACAACTTCGAATCCACCGTTGATCGGGTTCGAGCTGCTGAGCCAGGTCCTGGCGAAAGCATGCGCCGAGGGGCGTCTTCCCAGGGCGGAGTGTCGATCAGGATGGCGCCCTGACCTTTCCTCGGCGCTNTCCAGCTTCAGCCGGCGGATACGCGCCTTGATCACGCCGTCCGCTCGGTTGACGGGCAGCACCCTCTCCACGAGAAGGCCCTGAAGATCGAACTCCTGCGCGAGGATGAGTTCGCCACCCGGCGGAATACCCAGTACGTGCTCGCCGAAGATGTCGCGCAACGCCTCGTGCACCGGCCTGCCGCCCTTGGCGACGGTCTCCACGCACCCGGTTGCCGGCACATAAACGACGGCAGCTTCCTTCGCCGGCCGAGAAGGTCGCCGCCTGAATTGGCGTTTTTCGAACTCAGGCCGGTTGCTTGGGAGGTCCTCGACGTAGAGCGTAACCTGAACGCTGTCATTGCTGTATCGATCGATCACCTCGGCGAAGAACGCCTGTCCTGAACCGTCCCGCTTCCGGAACCAGGAGCTCATGGCGGCGCCGAAGCGCTGAATGGCGTCGTCCGTACGGTCGAGTGCCAAGTCTGCCTGGACTTGGTATCGCCGTCCCTGGGAGCGCTCGACATAGTAGTCGAAGTATCGAATCTCTTCGGCCGCCCGAAACAGCCCATCGTCGTCGATCAGCACCCGCAGCGCACGCTCCTGACCGTTCTCGAGGTTGGCCAGCCGTTCCGCGAGGCTTTCCCGGTCGTGCGAAGCGTTCAGGAGCGCTGCATAGCCGCGCTCGTCGGACATGAAATTCGCCCGCTCGAAGTCGGCAACGATTTCTGCTCCGGCATCGTCATCCCAGGCATCAATCGCTGCCGCCAACTGCCGCGCCACCTGGGCTTCGTCAGCGCGCCAATCCACTGTCTGATCGATGTCTCGACCACGGCTGCTCAAGAATTCACGGATGGTTTGCGCCGGCACCTGGCGCAGGAATTGACGATAGCTGAATGGCAACATAGCCCCCTGGCTCGGCCCGAGGCGCCTCCCCTATGACGCCTACGCGCTTGACCTCAGAAATACGATAGGCCTATAAACTAGACGTATAAGTGCGAAACGTCAATCTGGTTGATAAACGCACCGAGGGAGACAACCATGATTCAGTCGGGCGCATCGCTTGCCGATGCCGAGCGAAGCCTACGGTGGGGCGTCGAGCGCCGCATGGAGTTCATCGATTTCCGGCTCTATTGGGAAGGACGGATCAACCGGGCCGATCTGATGCGGTTCTTTGGAGTGTCGGTCCAGCAGGCCTCGGCCGATATCGCCCGCTATCAGGAGCTAGCGCCCGACAACCTGACCTACGATCGCAGCGCCAAGCGCTATCTCGCCGGCGCCGAATACCGGCCGGTGTTCAGGGTCGACGACAGCGACCGCTACCTGGCGCAACTGCGGTCGCTGGGTGAGAATCTGATCCGGCCGGAAGAGGCGTGGATGTCGGAGATCCCGAGCTTCCAGACCCTCCCGATACCGAGCCGGCCAATCGACCCTATTATCCTCCGGGCGGTGATAACGGCGATCCGGCAGAAAACCGCGATCGAGGTGCTGTATCAGTCGATGAGCCGACCCGAGCCGCTGTGGCGATGGATTTCGCCGCACGCCATCGGCTTCGACGGCCTTCGTTGGCATGCCCGCGCCTTCTGCCACATCGATGGCTTCTTCAAGGATTTCGTATTCGCCAGGATCCACGAGTTCCGGGGCACGCGACCCGGCGATGTCGATCCGGCGCAGGATCGAGCGTGGATCGAAACCGTCCCCGTCGTCATCACTCCGCATCCTGATCTGTCCCAGGCACAGCGGAAGACCATCGCGCTCGATTACGGCATGGTCGACAGCGTCCGTGTCATCCAGGTCAAGCGGGCGTTTCTTCTCTATTTCTTGCAGCGCCTCCGGCTCGACGAGACTGGATCCGGCCGTCGCCCGGCCGAGCAGCAGATCGTCCTCGCCAACCGAACAGAAATCCTGGAGGCAATGGCGACGGATCGCCATGCCACGCCCGCACACGATGCCGAGAGCGGGGTGCAATGAACTATCTGCCGGCACAGGATCCCTCATCCTACCTCGACGGGCTCAATCCGGCGCAGCGGGCCGCGGTTGTCTTTGGAGTTGCGGCGGAGGGACCAGTGCGATCGACGCCGCCGCTGCTCATCATCGCCGGCGCCGGCACTGGCAAGACCAGCACGCTCGCGCACCGCGTCGCACATCTCATCCTGAACGGTGCCGATCCAGGGCGCATTCTCCTCCTCACCTTCGCCCGCCGGATGGCGGCCGAGATGACGCGAAGGGTCAAGCGCATCTGTGCAACGGCGCTGGAGGGACGCACGTTCGCCGTCGGCGACACGATCGAATGGTCCGGTACGTTTCACGCGGTCGGTGCCAAGCTGCTCCGGCTCTACGCCGAGAACATCGGCCTGGAACCGGGGTTCTCTATTCTTGACCGAAGCGATGCCGCCGACCTGATGGACCTGGTTCGCGACGAGCTCGAACTGTCCAGGACCGGCGGCCGGTTTCCGAAGAAGGCAACGTGCCTTGCCATCTACTCCTACGCGATCAACGCGCAGATCCCGGTTCGGGAGGCGCTCGACCGGGCCTTTCCCTGGTGCGCCGAATGGGCCGAGCCGCTGAAAGACCTGTTCGCCTGCTACGTGGAGGCCAAGCAGGCCCAGGCCGTGCTCGATTACGACGATCTGCTGCTTTACTGGTCGCAGATGATGCAGATCGGTGAGATCGTACGTCTCGTCTCCGGCCGCTTCGATCACGTCCTCGTCGACGAGTACCAGGACACCAACGCTCTGCAGGCGTCGATCCTGCTCAGCCTGAAGCCTGACGGCGCCGGCGTCACCGTCGTCGGCGACGACGCCCAGGCGATCTACGCATTCCGCTCGGCAACGGTGCGCAACATCCTCGATNTTCCCGGCTGCTTCGATCCGCCGGCCGCGGTGGTGCGGCTCGAACAGAACTACCGCTCGACCCAACCCATCCTGGAGGCCTGCAACCGCGTCATTGCCCAGGCCGGCGAGAGCTTCACCAAGACCCTGTTCACCACCAGGACCGATGGCCGGCGGCCTCTCCTGGCGATGGTGGGCGACGAGACTGGCCAGGTCGACTTCGTGATTGAGCGCATCCTCGCCAACCGTGAAGCGGGCACGGAACTTCGCGATCAAGCGGTCCTCTTCCGTACGTCGCACCACGCGAGCCAACTCGAGGTCGAACTCGTCCGCAGGAACATTCCCTTCGTCAAGTTCGGCGGCCTCAAGTTCCTGGAAGCCAGCCACGTAAAGGACATTCTTGCCGTCCTCCGCTGGGCGGAGAACCCGCGCGACCAGGTCTCCGCCCTGCGTGTTCTCAAGTTGATCCCTGGCGTCGGACCGAAGACGGCGCGCCGGGTTCTTGTCGCCGTGGAGCGCGACGGCCACAGCCTCTCGGCCCTCGACCGCTTGCCGCCCCCGTCAACGGCAGCGGAAGCGTGGCCGGATTTTGTGGGCGTGATGATGGAACTGGCGGCGGCGCAGCGTTGGCAAGGGCAGGTGGAGCGGCTGCGGGTATGGTACGATCCGCTCCTCGACCTGCTCTACGACGATCCCCGCCCGCGCCGGGGCGACCTCGATCAGCTGGAGCGCATGGCTGCCCAGCATCCGACACGATCGAGCTTTCTGACCGACCTCACGCTCGATCCCCCGGAAGCGAGTGGCGGTGAAGCCGGTGTGCCGCTCAAGGACGAAGACTGGCTCACGCTGTCCACCATCCACTCTGCCAAGGGCCAGGAGTGGCGCGCAGTCTTCGTTCTCAACGTCGTCGATGGCTGCATTCCGTCCGATCTGGCAACGGGGACGCCGGAGGAGATCGACGAGGAGCGGCGGCTGCTCTACGTGGCGATGACCCGGGCGCGCGACAATCTCGTGCTGATGCAGCCGCTGCGTTTCTTCATCCGTGGTCAGGCACGCCGCGGCAATGCGCATGTGCTTGCACCGCGCAGCCGGTTCATTGCCGAGGCAGATCTTGATGCGTTCGAACTGGTCGGCGGCGCGTTCTTCTCCGGGACAGACACCGAGATCGCCGGCAAACCGCCGTCCGTCGACCTGAAAGCACAGGTGCGCGCGATGTGGCGATGACCGGTTGGAGATCGCGCGATGATCAGCGCGCTGCCAGCAGTTCGGCCAATTGCCGCGCGTTCCGCACGCCATAGTCGCCGTAGCAGTTGTTCATCAGCACATGCACCCGGTCCGCGCTCTCGGCGAGGCGGCGGATCGGATCGACCCAGCCCTTCAGTTCCTCTTCCGTGTACAGGTAGCGGAAGCGCTCGGCGGCGCTGATATTCGGCTTCTCGTAAGTCTCGGTGTTGTGGCCGTGGAAGCGGATGACGGCGAGCGGGCTGGTCGCAGCCACCACCGGCGGCGTCGACGAGCGGAAACCCTGCGGCTCGTCGGCAACGACATAGGAGAGGCCCAGCTTCTCGAGGAGAGCGAGCGTCTCGGCCCGGTAGTTGTCGGTCATCCAGCCGCCGCCGCGGAACTCGACCGCGATCGGCCAGTCGCTGCGGTCGCGAAGCTGCTCCAGGTAATGGATGTGATCGCGCCTAGCGGTGAACCAGTGCGGGAACTGAAATAGCACGCAGCCGAGCTTGCCGGAGGCCGCCAGTGGCGCCAGGGCTTGTGTCTGCATCTCCCAGATCATCTGAGCCGCGTCTTCCGGCACATCTCGCAGGTAGACGCGGGCTTTGTCGGTGACGTCGGCTGGCAACAGTTCCTTGACCGTTGCTGGGATCCGCGCGACGACAACGGGGTGATGGGTGAAAAGGCCGAAGGCCTTGATGTTGAAAACAAAGCCAAGCGGCGCTCGGTCCACCCAAAGGCGTGCGTTGCGCTCCGACGGCAGCGCGTAATAGGTCGCGTCCACCTCGACGATCGGAAACTGGCTGGCATAGTGAGCGAGCCGCTCAGCCGCCGTCCTAACGCTTGGTGGATAGAAGGTGCCGGCATCGATCAGCGTTCGATCAGTCCAGCTGCAGGCGCCATAATAGATGTTGCCGACCGGCTTACCCGGCTGAAAAGCAGCGGACTGGTCATCGGGTCCAGGCATCATCCGCCGGTGCGAGATGATGTCGTGCGCGCCATCGGTGTTCGCCGTTTGACGGCCGGAACTGCCTCGCCCTTCTTCCGCGAGAGTGCCGCGAGCCCGATCAGTGACATCACCACTGGCGGCAGGCATAACGCGACGACCTTGGCGGCATGGGCGAATGTGTCGATCTTCCGCACGTCCAACCTCCGTCCTTCAGCCGATGGCATTGCTTCGGTCAAACATGGTGAGTTCCCATCAACCTGGCAGTACGTAATTCTTGTTTGTGGAGCGACCCCAACGCGATACATCAGCGGCGTCTTTTCAGCGGGGAATCCCATACTTCACGCTGTTCGGATGGCTTTGAGCCGATCAAGCGCCCGGACTGCCGATTGTTTCATCTCGGCGATTAGATCTGCCGCCTTGGGGACAGAGGCAATCAGTCCAGCGACTTGACCGGCAAATGCGGGAAGAGCCTCAAGATTGCCTGTTGTTGACCTGAGCGGTGAGTCCGTACTGAACTTGTAAATGGGACGACCATCTTCGTCCGCGATCATTTCTCTCGGCAGATTTCCGGGATCATTACCGCGAAGCTTGAGGGACTTGTCTTCGGTAATGCTGTTGCGGATCACTCGAACCGGCGATTCCGGTGGCCAGTTTATGGCGAACAGGTCGGTGTAGACCGTGTCTTCCGAGCCGGCGGCAACCACCCGCCGCTTGTGAAATTCGTGGGCGAACGATTCCTCGGTCGCCAGAAAGACCGTCCCGCAGTGGATCCCTTGGGCTCCAAGAGCCAATGCCGCGACCAACCCTTCTCCGGAAGCGAATCCGCCCGACGCAACGACCGGAATCGAAACAGCGTCTACCAACTGCGGCAGCAGAACGAGGGATGAGACGACGCCTCGGACATGCCCGCCAGCTTCAAAACCCTGGCCAATGATGATATCCGCCCCGGCCCTTTCCGCCGCGACTGCTGCCCCGACCGAACCGACCTGATACAGCACGAGGCACCCAGCGCGCTTGGCGCGCATGACAACATGTTGGTCAACATCCCAAAAGAAACAGATCGAATGAACGCGCTTTTCAAAGCAGACTGCCAGCTCCTCTTCAAGCAGCGATCGGTCGGTGGCTGCGGGTATGAGGTTCGCGCCGAACGGTTGATCGGTTCGCTCTCGGACGGCATCGATCTCTCGCGATATCACCTCCGGCTGTTCCCGAACCATGCCAAGAAAGCCGTAACCACCGGCGTCAGATACAGCCGACACCAGTTCCGCTCGCGCCACACCACCCATGCCCGCCTGCAAGATGGGATATCGGCAGCCAAGGAGATCACACAGAGGCGTGTGCAGAACCGGTTCGGCAGTCATTAGTCTTGCCTCGCAGCATTTCGCTCCAGGTACTCCTTGAGTGCGACCGCATTGTTCCGATCGACGTCACGGGCCCCGAAGACCAACGTTGTGGGTTGCCGGCGTACCGTTTCGACGAGCCTTGCGATCGCATTCGGGCGCTCGTCCAGCTCACGGAAGTAGCGCTGTTTGAACTCCTGCCACTTGCTGTGGTCATGGCCGAACCATTTGCGGAGCTCGGTCGTCGGCGCAATCTCCTTGGCCCATTCATCCAAGGCCAGCGCCTTNTTGGATATCCCTCGGGGCCAGATGCGGTCGACGAGGATGCGATAACCGTCCGTGTCGGCAGGTCTTTCGCGGCTGCTTTTCAATGAAACGGTCAATGTGCATTCCCGGGTCTTGCACCGGCTTGCGCTCAGGTCTCCGCCCCAAAGCCCCGAAGACACCGACCGGTGCAAACGCCAGCGTTCGACGATCAGGTTTCCGGATCGATGGCATCGAGAGCGAGGGCGGAGTGGGCAACGGCGCCTCCTGCCCGCATTTCGGCGGCGACCCAAATGGCCTCCATGATCTCTGCCGCGCTGGCGCCGCTGCGGCGTGCCGCCTTGGCATGGCCGCGGATGCAATAAGGGCACTGGGTGACATGCGCGACCGCGACGGCGATCAACTGCTTCGTATTGGCCGGCAGTGCTCCATCCTTAAAGACCGCCCGGCTGAACTGGGTGAACGCCGCGTCGATCTCCGGTGCCAGGTCGTGTCGCTTCTGAGCCAGTTGCCTCGTCGATTGCGGGTACAGCGTCTCGGTCATTCCGATCATCCTCCCGTTTGGAAAAAGATATATCGTCGGTATATGTATTGAACCGCCTGCATGCGTGGCGAGGTCCGCGGCTCGCCACCGGAGCTGCACATGCGCCTGACGACCTACACGGACTACGCGCTGAGGGTGTTGATGTACCTCGGGCTGCGCGGCGACGCGTTCTCGACCATTCAGGAGATCGCCGAGCAATACGGCATCTCGAAAAACCACCTGATGAAACTGGTGCATGTGCTGGGACAGCTTGGCTACGTCGAGACGGTGCGCGGGAAGAAAGGCGGTCTTCGTCTGGCGCGACGCCCGGAGATGATCACGATCGGCGAAATCATCCGGCAGATGGAACCGGACATGGCGCTCGTCGAGTGCTTTCGAAACACCGATAGCCAATGCCGGATCGTCAAGAGCTGCATCCTCCAGAATGCATTGGGCGAAGCCCTGGACCGCTTTCTCGAGACCCTCGACGGGTACACGCTCGCCGACCTGCTGGCACCCGCCGCGGATTTGTCACGATCGTTTCCCGTCCACATCGAGCACCCGCCGGCGGCTGTCTCCAACTGACCGCGACCGTCTGAGATCAGTGGTCTTGCCGGGACATCCGCCGGCGGGCATGCGGTTCACTCCGCCGCCAGCGGGCTCTCGCCTTCGCGCCCGGTCGCGAGCGGCACCCGCCCGAGGCTGCCGCGCCACAGCTTGAACAGGAAGAGCCCGATCAGCAGCGCTCCCAACCCGAAGACGATGTCGCCCGGCACCCGCATCCACACCAGGGTGCGCACCAGCGGTGACTGCACCACCTCGACCGACCGGGCATACCAGAACCCTCGGCANACCGCCGCCCAGCCCTGGATGGCGCCGATCGGCAGCAGCGAGAAGAACAGCATCATGGCGAGGCCAATGTTCAGGCCCCAGAAGCCCCACTTCAGCAGGCGGTCGTCCCAGGCGTCGCGCGCCGTGAGCCCGCGCAGGCAGAACAGCATCAGGCCAATTCCCAGCATGCCGTAGACGCCGAACAGCGCGGCGTGCGCATGCACGGCCGTCGTGTTCAGGCCCTGGATGTAGTAAAGCGAGATCGGCGGATTGACGAGGAAGCCGAAAACGCCGGCGCCCAGCATGTTCCAGAAGGCGACGGCGACGAAGAACAGGATAGGCCAGCGGTAGGCGAACACCCACGTCGCCGTCTTCGTCACCCGGTAGTTGTTGTAACCCTCCAGACCGAGCAGCACGAGCGGCACCACTTCCAGCGCCGAGAATACCGCGCCGAAGGCCATCACCGAGGCGGGCGTGCCCGACCAGTAGAGGTGGTGCAGCGTGCCGATGATGCCGCCGGAGAGGAAGATGATGGCGGAGACCAGGACCGCCGAAGACGCGATCTTCGCCCGCACCAGCCCCAGTTTCATGAACAGCAGCGCGATGACGGCGGTCGCGAACACCTCGAAGAAGCCCTCGACCCACAGGTGGACGACCCACCAGCGCCAGTACTCCACCATCGCCAGGTGGGTATGCTTCCCNCAGGCAAGCCCGGCGGAATAGAACAGTGCGATGGCGACGGTCGAGACAAAGACGGAGGCGATCAGCGAGCGGCTGTCGCTGGGCTTTCGCAAAGCCGGCCACAATGCACGCCCCACCAGAAGCAGCCAGAGCAGCAGTCCCACGAACAGCAGAATCTGCCAGAAGCGGCCGAGATCGACGTACTCGTAGCCCTGGTGACCGAACCAGAAGTTGGTATCGAGCCCCAGTCGCTGCTGGACCCCAAGCCATTCGCCGGCGAGCGAGCCCGCGACGACGACCAGCAGGGCTGCGAACAGCACGTTGACGCCCAGCGTCTGCCACGGCGGATCGTATCCCGAGATTGCCGGTGCGATGTAGAGGCCTGTGGCGAGCCACGCCGTGGCGATCCAGAAGATGGCGATCTGAGTGTGCCAGGTGCGCGTGACGGCGTACGGCAGCCAGTCGGCCAGCGGGAAGCCATAGAAGTGCTGGCCCTCGACGGTGTAGTGCGCGGTGAGCGTGCCGAGACCGATCTGCACCAGGAACAGCAACATGACGATGGCGAAATACTTGCGCGTCGCCAGCATCGATCGCGTCGGCCGCAGTGCTTCCATCGGATCGCTGGCCGGCGGACCCGCCGCCGGTTCTTCGTGAATCTGGGCCGCCTGATACCACACCAGAAGGCCGATCGCGCCGATCAGTGCGATGAACGAGGCCACCGACCACACGACCGCCTCGGTCGTCGGCAGGTTGCCGATCAGCGGCTCGTGCGGCCAGTTCATGGTGTATGTGGCGGTGTCGCCGGGCCGGTCGGTCGCCGTCGCCCACGAGGCCCAGAAGAAGAACGTGGTCAACACCGCGCGCCGCGAGGCGTCGGGGATCGGGTTCTCGGGCATGGCGTACTGCTCGCGCAGCACCGCCTGCTGCGGCGCCGACCCGAACAGGCCTTCGTAGTACGCCTGATTGTCGCGGATCGCCGCGGCGCGATCATCCGAGACCGTCAGGACACCCGTCGCCGGATCGACCCGGTCGTTGCGGATTTCTTCGCGCAGCCGCTCCTTAAGCGCCGCCTGAGCTTCCCGGCTTACCTCGCCAAAGGGCACGCCGAAGTCACGCATGGCCCAGCGGTCGAGGATGAAGGTCAGCTCGCGATGCAGCCAGTCCGCCGACCAGTCGGGCGTGAGGTACGCGCCGTGCCCCCAGATCGAACCGAGCTGCTGGCCGCCCATCGACTGCCACACCTGACGGCCGCGTTCGATATCCTGGGCAGTGAAGAGCGTCTCCCCGGCGGTNGTCACCACCGCGGACGGAATCGGCGGCCGGTGCACCCAGATCTGCTGGCCGATGAAGCCCAGACCGACGAACGAGGTGACGACGATGATCGCGAGCACGATCCATAGACGCCGGATGTTGTGCAACTCAAACTCTCCTCTCTCTCCAGGCAGCAGGGAACCGGTCAGGCTGCACCCGATCGCCATGTGCGACCGTCCGCCCATGCCTCGACGGACTTCGGCATGGAAGCCGTCCCCGCCCACATGCTCGGGGCGTCTTGCCAATTAGATGTATGTCTGATACATCTTTAATTGCTGACGCACAAGATGCATCCGGCATGCATCTTCAAATCCAGCCTGGGCAGGCCGCTGGGTCCCGCAGAGTCTTTTGCCGTGCAGGTGAATAGCGGATCGCGGTGATTGTGGGATTGCTGATGATGATCGGGAGGGAAGCCAAGTCATGACCACAGCCTCGACCGCGGGTCCGGTTCCGAGACTGCGAACCACGGCAGGACCGGCGCTGCTCAGCTACGGGTTTCGTCCGTTCTTTCTGCTTGCCGGAAGTTGGGCTGCGATAGCGTTGTTGCTGTGGATCGCAGATTTTCTCGGGTTCGTTCTCCTGCCAACCGCGTTCGATCCGGTGAGTTGGCACAGCCACGAGATGCTGTTCGGTTTCGCCGCGGCGGCCGTTGCTGGCTTTGTCCTGACCGCGGTGCCGAACTGGACGGGGCGGCTGCCGTTGCAGGGAGGGCCACTGCTGTTTCTCGTCGGGCTGTGGTTGGCGGGACGAGTTGCCGTGATCACGTCGGCAGCTATCGGCGGCTGGACGGCAGCTGTCGTCGATGTCGCCTTCCTGGCCGTGCTGCTGGCTGCCGTCGCCCGTGAGATCGTTGCCGGCCGAAACTGGCGAAACCTCCCCATCGTGGCTGCCCTGGCCGCGCTCTGCGGCGCGAACATGGCATTTCACATTGGGGCACTCACCTCGCACGGAACGACCGCGGCGGCGCGCTTTGCGATCGCCGTGCTCATCGTCCTCATTTGCCTGATTGGCGGACGCATCATTCCGAGCTTTACCCGGAACTGGCTGACGAAGCAGCGAAAGAGCCGCCTGCCGGCGAGCTTCAATGGCTTTGACAAGATCGCGCTGGCGGTGACGTTGGCTGCGATGGCCTGCTGGACGTACGAGCCTCAGTCGTCTCTCACCGGAGTGGCCGCCGCCGGCGCGGCAGCGTGCAACCTCGCGCGTTTGGCGCGGTGGGCGGGTGAGCGGACAACGCCGGAACCGCTGCTGTGGATCCTCCACGTTGCCTTTTTATGGGTTCCGGTGGGCCTGGCGCTGCTCGCGATCACTGCATTCGGAGGTGGCATCGCACCGTCCGCCGGCCTCCACGCCCTGACCGCCGGCGCCATCGCATCGATGATCCTGGCCGTGATGACCCGGGCGACGCTCGGCCATACCGGCTATGACCTGCATGCCGGACCGGGCACGACGGTCATCTACCTCCTCGTCCTGGTGGCGGGGATCAGCCGGGTCTGGGCATCGCTTGAGCCTCAGCTTTTCACGCCCCTGCTCATGACGTCCGCAATCGCCTGGGTGGCCGCGTTCGGCGCGTTCCTCGGCGTATTCGGACCCATGCTGGTTCGGCCGCGCGTGCGGCAGGCTTCGTGAGAATGGAGAGATCGACATGGACAACAAGAAAGGGATCGGGGAGCGAGACGACGCACCTACGTTGTCGTCTCCGCCCTGTTTCCTGCATAACGCCGAACCAGCCTACCAGGGTTATCTGGAGCGCACCCAAGTCCTCGCGCTGCTCGACGAACTTCTGGAAGCGGAACGCGCGGGCGCCAAGGTTGCGCGGACGTTGACGGCGGAGGTGGGCCCCGGGCCGACGGGTGAGGCCCTCGCCATGTTGGCGACTGACGAGGCTCGGTTCTGCGCCATGCTCGCGAGGCACATTAAACAACTGGAAGCCAACCCCAGCCAGCGTACCGGAGCCTTCCGCGAGAAAGTTCTCGCCTTGGAAGGACTGGACAACCGATTGCGCTTGCTGAACCGCGGCCAGGGATGGGTCGTCCGCAAGCTGCAGGAAGCCTTGCCGCGGATTGCCGATGAAACACTGCACGCCGACCTTGCAGACATGCTTTCCGTCCACGAAACCAACATTCGCAAGTGCGACGAAGTGTTAAGCGGATAATTCGTTGATCGATACGTCCGCCGCGAGGAAACTCTCCTTGGCAGGGAACACGCTCAAGCTCCTCGACGACGACTTCAGCAGAAGCGAGCAAGGCGTCGGTGAAGATCAGCGAAAATGTGGTTCTCGCTTTCCCATCAGCGTCCGCTGAGGAAGGTGATGAAATCTCCTTTTTCCTGTGCGGTGCAGGGTCGGCCGAGGACGTTCTGGCAGTCGCGGCGGAAGCGCCTTTCGACGTCGGCGGCGTCGGTGAACCGGCTGGGCTCGACGGAGACGGCCATTGGCTCGATCGGCCGACCGGATTTGACGTTGCGACCCGGCATGCGCGGATCCGCCGTATGGCACGACGCGCAAGCTGGCGTCTGCGGATTTCCTCCGGCGTGAGGACCGCGATAGAGGGCCTCGCCGCGCGCCGCGGAAAAGCCATCGAAGTCGGGCGTCCCCGCCTTCGCCTGCCGTGCATACGTATCGAGGATCGCATCGCGGGCCGGCTCACCGGCGATGGCGACTCCGCTCAGGCAGAGCAGCCCCGCCGCCAGTACGGCCGCCGTTCCCGCGCCTGTCTTCGGCCGCCGGAGGGAGGATGCCTGGGCGCGGGGCGAACCACCCGGTGCGCGGCGCGTTTTCCGCCAATAGAGGGCCAGAACCATCGCCACGTGCCCAAGCACGAACCAGGGCGCGAGTTCGCCGATCGCTTCGTGGAGGTGCTCGACGGGAGGGACGAAGTCGGCAACGGCACCGCTGCCGGCAGCGCCTCCGACAAACATGAGCAACGCAACCGCGGCCAGCGACAGCAACGGACGACGCGGCAGCGGCTGGCTTCTGCCCTGCAACGCCCCGTTTACCCACTCCCGAAGGGGCGTCAGCGTCGGACGAGGCAGCCGCAGTGGGCTTCCTTCGGCNGACAAACACCCCACGATTACCCGGAGCGCGAGGGCCGCCAGTACGGTGTAGCCGGCGAACTGGTGCATGGCGTAGGTGTCCTCGTCGCTGCTCAGATAAGCGACGATGAATGCCCCCGACAGCAGTGCATGCCAGCCGTACAGCAGGCTGAACTCGATCGCCCTGGGTCTGCGACGGACGGGCGCTTGCCGCGTGTCAGTCGTCATCGTGATATACCCTTTCGCTCAAGTTCTGGCTGTCCGGCGACCCGAACATTCCCGGCCCTGCCGACAACTGCCAAGCTGCCGCCAGCGCGCCGATGACGGCGGCTGCAATGACGGATTCGCGCGCCATCTTCCACAGCATCCACTGCTCTCCTCCGATCTGGTGCAGCAACCAGTCTATCGCCGGACACCTGAACCACGGCTGAGGCGGCCGTTCATTTCCGGTTCAGATGCGGAAAGCGACAATCGCCCATGCGCAGCATGCGTCTTCACCTCGTGGCCGCGTTCCTGGTCACCGTCCTGCCTTTGTTATCGACGGCGATGGCCGACGATCAGGACCGGGCGCGCGAAGATGTGGCGGCCGGACGGATCCTGCCGCTGGCGACAATTGTGGAGCGGGCAACGGGGCAGTTCGGCGGTACCATCCTCGATGCGGAGTACGAGTGTGACGACGACGACCATGGCGATCGGAACCGGCTGCCGCGTCATCGCTACGAGCTCAAGCTGTTGACCGTGGACGGGCAGAATCCTGGAGCTCGATTACGACGCGGCGACCGGTGAACTCATCGGCGAACGGGGTCGTCGGCGCGAACATCATCGCTGGCGGCATGGCCGTCCTGACGACGAGTGAGAGGGATGCGCCTCCTGGTGGTTGAAGACGATCCAATTCTCCTGCGCCAGCTCCGCGAGCGATTAGGCACCGAGGGCTATGCGGTCGATGCAGCAATCGACGGCACCGAAGCCGCCTTTCTTGGATCGAACGAGCCTTACGATGCGATTGTCCTCGACCTGGGTCTGCCGCGGCGAGACGGGCTGTCCGTTCTGCGTAGCTGGCGGGAGGAAGGCCTCAGCATCCCGGTGTTGATCCTGACCGCGCGCGATCATTGGCACGACAAGGTGCTGGGCATCGACGCTGGCGCCGACGACTACCTTGCCAAGCCCTTCCACATGGAGGAACTGCTCGCCCGCCTTCGCGCGCTGATCCGCCGTGCCCGCGGCCATGCCTCATCCGAGTTGCGGGCGGGGCCGGTAGTACTCGACACGCGGACCGGCACCGTCACCACCGATGGTCAGCCGCTCGATCTGACCGGCTACGAATTCCGCGTCCTTTCCTACCTGATGCACCACGCCGGCGAGGTGGTGTCGCGGACGGAGCTGACCGAGCACGTCTACGCCCAGGACTTCGACCGCGATTCCAACACCATCGAGGTGTTCATCGGCCGCCTGCGCAAGAAGTTGGGTGGGGATCTCATTAAGACGGTCCGTGNNGCCTGGGCTACCGGCTGGAGATCCCGCCGGACGACGCCCCGTGACACCTCCCGTCGGCNNTCGCTCCGTCTGCGCCTGCTGCTGGGCGCTGCCGTCTGGATCCTGCTCGCCCTGGTGATCGCGGGCCTGGTCCTCGCCGAGCTTNTTGCACGCCACGTCCAGGACCGGTTCGCGGTCGAACTCGGACATCACCTCGATCAGTTGGCGTCGAGCCTGCGCATCGATGCCGAGGGCA
Source organism: Defluviicoccus sp. (assembly GCA_013414705.1). Classification (GTDB taxonomy): domain Bacteria; phylum Pseudomonadota; class Alphaproteobacteria; order Rhodospirillales; family Defluviicoccaceae; genus Defluviicoccus. The sequence continues at coordinate 4,300,524 of CP058705.1, read as the reverse complement.
AGCCCGATCTTGTTCGACGGCTCCCCGACCCCCGCTTCAGCCGTCCGCTGTCAGGTCTCTACTGGCAGGTGTCGGCAAACGGCCGCGTTGTCCTCCGCTCGCGGTCCCTGTGGGATCAGACGCTCGCCCTGCCAGCGGACGCTTCAGCCGAGGACGGACGCGTGCGTCAGTGGCGGATCGCCGGCCCGGAGCGCCAGCCGCTTTACGGCCTCGAACGCTCACTGCTGCTGCCGGAGGGCCAGAGTCGCTGCAGGTCGTGGTCGCCGANNGGACCTCGGGAGCTGGATGCGGCCTTTCGGGCGTTCAATCGCACTCTGGCGCTTTCTCTCGCGGCCCTCGCGGTTGCGCTAACTGTCGCTGCCGTTGTCCAGGTGACGCTCGGATTGCGGCCGCTCGGCTGGCTGCGCGACGAACTGGCCGAAATCCGCAGCGGACGCAAGCGGCGGTTCCAGCGACCGATGCCGAGTGAAGTGCAGCCGCTGATCGACGACCTCAACGCGCTGCTCGACCACGCCGACGAAGTG